>JAUQYS020000057.1:0-9438 GCA_030587585.2 Candidatus Njordarchaeota archaeon | reverse complement strand
CAGGAATATTCTCATAGAAGAATTTAGTATAAAACCGATGCTTCTCGGAATATGGCATCTTGCGGTTGTTCCTTTGCTGATATATTCGATATTTTATATTGGTCTAAATATAGAATGGTTTGCCGTATATATAGTCGAGGACACAATATGTATAGGTGGGGTTTGTTTCCCAAAACTACTACTCAGTCTCCTAACGACATATATAGGTTCATACGCCATATTAACAATTAATATCTACAGAGAAAGCAACAACGTCGTGAGTAGAGTAAAATATATGCGGGAACATCAAACAGCATCTGAAGTCATAATGAACGAGAAAAAATATCATCTAGAAAAACTTACGGATTCGATGAGAAATAAATTTTTGATATTCTTGATAGCGATAGGAGTAGCTATAATCACAACCACTAAGCTGCTACAGTACTATGCTGTTGGGATCGTTGTTGTGGTGCCAATATTCGTAATTTTCATTGTTCCATATATAACAGCAAAAATGTTTAAACTTAAAAAGAACAAAGAAATATAATCTTTTTCCTTTTTCATTTCATTAGTTTTAGTTTTTTGATTCTATTTATAGCCCATCCGCGAATAAATTAATATTTCTTATCGTTCTCAACAAAGTAAACATAGAGTCCCAGTAGCTATTCTTCTAGAAATATTTATCCAATTAATTTAAATGATTTTTCAAAAATGTTTTTCGGTTGTTTGGAGATAAAAATGAATGGATTGGTGGATACTTTTTTCGCACATATAATCACAATTTTGATATTCCTTCCCGCAATAGGAGCGCTAATCGTAGCATTAATAATGAAGAAAAGCCCCAAAGTTGCTGAGTATTTATCAATGTTTTTCATAACGGTAGAGCTGGCCATCATAATAATAATGGCACTAAAATTTAACTTTGGTTCAACCGATTTTCAGTTCGTAGAAATATATGACTGGCTACCAGGAACAGCGATAAAATACCATGTCGGCGTAGATGGCATAGGCATGGTAATGCTAATACTAACGGGAATAGTATGCTTCATAGCGGCATGGACATCATTCCACCAAATACCAGAAGAAAAAAACAGACCTCTATACTTTGTGGTATTCCTCCTGTTTGAGGTTGGAATAATAGGAACATTCGTGGCATTAAACCTAATAATGTTCTATCTATTCTGGGAGCTTGTTCTGCCATCTATGTTTCTGCTAATAGGAAAGTGGGGACCACATCCAGAGGAAGCTAGACACGCAGCAATAAAGTTCTTCATATTTACATTCGCAGGCTCGGTCATAATGCTAGCTGGATTTATTTATCTATACATGGCTACAGGTACGTTCGGCATGATGGAAATAGCGGCAACGAATATATCAGCTGATGTTCAAAGATTAGCGTTCGGACTAATATTCTTCGGCCTAGCTGTTAAGCTACCATTGATACCATTCCATACGTGGCTTCCTGATGCTCACGTAGAAGCACCAGCCCCAGTCAGCGTGCTCCTGGCAGGGCTCCTGCTAAAGATGGGTGGTTATGGTTTCGTTAGAATGGTATGGCTGCTTCCAGCAGGGTTTGTAGCATGGTTCGATTGGCTTCTAGGCGTAGCTGTTGTTGGAGCCATATATTCAGGTCTCGCAGCCATGGGTCAAGATAACTTTAAGAGAATGGTAGCTTATACATCAATAAACCACATGAGCTATGTGTTTTTAGGCTGTGTTGCGGCGTCATGGTTTGTTGTGAAAGGCGGTGAGCAAGATTTGGCTAGGCTGGCCTTAGCTGGTAGTGTTTTTGAGATGTTTGCCCATGGAATAGCTATAGGACTTATGTTCCTGATGGCTGGCGTGTTGTTGCAGAAGATAGGTACATATCATATAAGTGATCTAGGGGGCCTTGGCAAGGTCACTCCAAGGATATCCGTGTTGTTATTATTTGGTAGTCTTGCAGTATTTGGATTCCCACCTCTGATAATCTTCGTTGGGGAGGTACAAATATTTATTGGAGCTCTCGGTATTCTATTGACCACGAATTATTGGCCAGCCGTAGTTGTGTTGGTAGCTCCTTTGATTGTTGTTGCGGCCTATTTGTGGGCAATTAGAAGGATCGTAATGAGTGAGCCAACATCAAAAGTAGAAGGTGCTAAGGATCTTACGATGATGGAAATTATTCCCCTGGCGATAATCTGTGCTTTGATTGTGTTGTTCGGTTTGTTCCCCTCGTTGATAACTGATTACATGGTAAATGCTATTGATGTCCATCTTGGATTGTAGAAGGATGATAGCCAATGTCCATGCAAGGTATTTTTCAAACATATCTGGACAGACCGGCATTAATGATATCGATAACAATACTGATAATATCCACTCTTGTTAATCTAGGCCTAGAGCGAGCAGAAAAAAAAGCTAAGAGAAATTTTATAGCATTTATCGTAGCGCTGGTTGGTCTAATAATCGCTGGTATAGCTCTTATTATCTTCCCAGCTGAGACATTGGATGTAGCGACGCAGATATACATGTATGACTACTACGCAAAATTCTTTGCTGTATTCGGCGTTTTTGTGACAGTAGCTATTGTGGTGGCGGTTCACTATTATTCAGAAGATCTTCCTGAAGTACCAGTGTTCTATGCACTTATTACTGGTACTGCTATTGGACTTATTTTGCTTCCTTCAGCTGTTGATCTTATAGGGCTATTCATAGCATGGGAGCTACTATCTGTTCCACTGTATGCTATGGTTGCGTATTCTCATAAGTGGTCAAGGAGCGTTGAGGGGGCCATGAAATACTATATCATGGGTACAGCTAGTTCAGCGTTCCTTGGTCTTGGGATAGGTATAATTTCGGCTATTGCTGGAACAACGAATATCTATGCATTGTCCTCTGCATTAGCTCCTCTTGTCTATAGACCATTTGAACAATTGTTGCTTGGTCTGGCAGTAATTTCTTTGGTTGTTGGTTTTGGCGTAAAAATAACATTGGTTCCTCTTCATCAATGGGCTCCTGATACCTATGAGGGCTCGATGCCTCCAATAACAGCTTATTTGTCCGGGACTATAAAAGCGATAAGATTTTCGGCACCATTAAAGGTCGTAATGCTACTTGTGGCGGTTCTTAGGTTTGATGCTAGGCTTTACTTTGCTATTTTGGCTGTTCTAACAATGACGTATGCTAATATTGTGGCGCTTAAACAGAAAAGAGTGTATAGGATGTTGGCATATTCGAGCATAGCACAGATGGGATATATTGTTATTGGTATTGTTGCTGCCACTAAGGATGGAATTATAGCGGCAGTATTTTATGCCTTTGCGTTCGCAATAATGGAGGTTGTTGTTTTTATGGTGATAGCAATAGCAATAAAATATCTTGGTATTGAAACGTTGGATGATTATAATGGGTTGTCTCAAAAATATCCGTTGTTATCCATAATATTTACTCTAAGTCTTCTTAGCCTAGTTGGCATTCCTGTAACTGTGGGATTTGTGGGTAAGGTATATCTATTTTTAGCAGCACTGAGCGCTGGAATACTTTGGCTGGCTTTAGCGCTTGCGATAAATTCTGCCATAAGCTTGGGATATTATGGGGCTATAATAAAGAATATGTTTCTCTACGAGCCTAGCGAGAAAATTAGGGAAGTGAAGATTCCGATGTTGTATATTGTGATTTTGTCAATATTGACGTTGGTAATACTCATTGGTGGATTGTGGCCCGATTTGATTTTTAGATATGCGTCAAGGGCCTCAGAGGTATTCTTCTAAAATTCTTTTTTGGTTTTTTTGGTTGCGTTTAGACACGTCCTTTTTAAAAGACCTTCTAGAAGAATTTTCTCTTGTCATTATTAAGAATGGAAGAATAATATTTAGTTCTAAGAATAAATCGATCCGCCCAATATTGGATGCATATATACAGCTTGGTGATGAGCTAAATATGGCGATTATTGCTGATAGGATAATAGGAAAGGCCGCAGCTTTGATAATATGCAATACGAGGCCTATGCTGGTATATACATTGGTCATGAGTAAGCCGGCATTAGAAGTTTTCAAGGCGCATGGCGTTCGCTATCAGTATGAAGAGCTCGTTGAGAATATTCTTGATAAGGATGGGAATATATGTATGTTTGAAAGGTTGTTGGCTACTGTGAGTTCTCCCTCATTAGCGGTTAGTTTAATTAAGAAAAAATTTGGTATATCTAATGGTGATGAGTGAGCTGAGCTCTGATTCGTGATGATAAAGCCTGAATCTGAAGATCAGCAAAGACCAATCTCATCATTTTTTCAGCGTTTCTGGGGGTCATCATCAGGTAAAAATAAAAGAATTTATTTTTTAACAGAAATGAGTTTATTTTTTAGAAGATAGGTGAAGGTAGTGGATGTTGAGGATCTCATTAGGAGGTCATTAAACTTATATAACTTAGCGTTAGATGTTTTAGAAGCAAAGGATTATGTCAATGCATGCGAGAAAGCTTGGGCATGTATTGAGACTCTTAGGAAAGCTATTTTAATTAAATCGAAAATTTCTCCTCAGAAAGCTAAGACGGTCGTGTATGGAATACCTCTATTTACGAGGCTTCTAAAAAAATTGAGAAAAAAGGATCTTTTAGAAAAATATACCTATTTTAACTATAAGCTACACATAATGGGATTCTATGAGGGCATAACAGAGCTCTGGGAGATAGAAGAGATTATTCAGATTGATCTAAAAAACTGGATAGAACAGATGATAAGTCTCATAAGGGAGCTAAGCATTGATCTCTCTCCAGCAGAAGAAATATTGTCCGAGATTGAAAAAGTAAAACGAAGACTAATTATCGAAAATGCAAAACTAGTTCAACTGAGAGAAAAACTTGGTTCTGTTATTGACCGTGCCGTAGCTCTATGAGTTATTTAATTGTTCTGATGAGTATTTCGGTCAGCCGATCTATTGCGTTTTTTACTTCTTCCGATATTTCTTGTGTAAAATCAGAGTGTTTTGGGCGAATACCAATAATTAGTGTTTTTATGTTATTTCCCTCAAGAAAATCAATCATGAACGATATGGGTATTGAATGTGTGGTCATTATGCCTTCTGCAAGCTTGTCTTTTTCAACAATAAAAATTGAGCCTGGTGGACGATCTATTATTGCAGTATCGATAATAATGACATGAGTATAGCCAGAATCAGCAATCTTTATGACATAGCTTTCTGGTGCCGTTTCGCCAATAAAAATATCTGCATTTATTTTGTTTTTTAGTTTTTCTCCTATAATCACACCCGCGGCATCATCGCCTCTGAGCGGATTACCTATGGTCAACACTGCTATTTTTTTTGCGTTCTTGATAAAATCCAGGATATGACGCTCTAGTTGTTCTATCTCGCGACTCATTTTTGGTTCGCCACTTAAATTTAGTATTTGTATTTTTTAAATTAGTTTTTTATGTACGGTGCCTCTAATGGAGCTGATTATCGATTTGCTGAAAAAATTTGTTTCTATCGACACAACATCCTCGGAAAGAAAAAATTTTGACCTAATGGCAAAAATAATAAAAGAAGAAGCCGAAAAGCTTGGCCTAGTGGCAGAAATCGTAGTTGACGAAAAGAAAATACCTCATGTGATAGTAAAATTACCAATGAATCTTGAAGACAAAAAGAAAGTACTATTCGTGACGCATTATGACGTAGTACCACCAGGGGATGGATGGGATTTCGATCCCTTTAAACCATTCGAAGAAATGGGTCGCCTATACGGTAGAGGCGCTGCCGATGATAAATCAGGAATAGTGGCGGCATTGGTTGCTTTTAAGGAAGCATTGGAACTAGAAAAGGAACCAAAAATAAATCCAATATTGGTTGTTGCTGGAGGAGAAGAAACTGGCGAAGGCTCAGACTTTTTTAGGTCTCTTCAGGGAGATTTGGCAATAATATTGGATGTTGGTCCTGAGGCTATATCTGTTGGGGCTAGTGGCGTTGTTAGGGCTTATATAACAGTAAAAACGAAGCAATGTCACTCTGCGTATCCTTTCTCATGCAAGAATGCGATATACTCATCTATCAGCGTTATAAGATTTTTAAGAAGCATGGCAAAGAAAATAGAAAAGAAAATATTATCGAAGTATCCCGCTGTGGCTCATTATAAAAGGCTTCCCGCGCGTATGTCCATCACAATGATCAATGCGGGGATCGCTGAGAATGTGATTCCTGGTGAATGCAAAATTGTTGTTGATAGAAGAACAATACCTGAAGAGGACATAAAAAGTGTTGCTGATGATTTAAAAAAGAAGATAGAGCATTTCGCAAAAAAGAAAAAAATAAACGTAGGAGTCGAGGTCAAGCCACTCATACATGGATGGGTGACAAATAATAAAAAAATTGTTGAAACGATAAAAGATATTGTGGAGGGTCTAATAGGCCAACCTATAAAAGTGGCCGTAGAGCTTGGAGGGACGGATGGTGTATGGTTTATTGATAGGATGCCGGTCATACAATTTGGTGCTCTACGGGCGGGAACAAATATTCATGGCATTAATGAATTTGTTTACCTAGACGATGTTGTGCTTGTCAAGAATTTTGTAAAAAGTATAATTTTTGAACTAGATTTTTGATTTTTATTGAAAATTTTATGATTGTTTTTTTTGGTTAGTGTAATACTGGTGAGAACTATTGCAAGAGTACAACTTTAAGATATTAGAAATAAGCTGCGGGTCTGCTAAAGAGGCTGTTAATGTAAATAGAACAGGAGCATGGCTTGTAGTAAGCGGCGTATTGAACGTTCCAGACCCCTGCTATACATTGAAGTTTTTCCCAGAATACGATAAAGAAAATAATGTATTGAAAATTAACATAAAAGCTTACAAGTTCAAAGTGTTTTGTATTAAATGCCTTGCTAAGGCTAAGTTCCAAATGATGTTTAATATAATGCACTTGCGTAATAAATTCGAATCAAGCAAGATTAAGATTCAAATAAATTATTATGTTAGGGGCAAAACAGCAGAATTCATAAATGAGGAAATAGAAATATAGATAAAACAGGAAAATATCAATGCGATTTTCATTACATTGGTGAAATTTTTGTGTCGAAAGAATCTCTAGACATAGACAAAGTAATAGTAGGCATGGAGTATTGCGACTTTTTTATGTTTTCAGGAGGAGAGCTAATAGGACTGCCAGATATACTTTTAAAGAGACAGAAAGACCTAAAAATTTTATATGGAGTGCAGATAGGCTTCCTGATAATCTTACTATTTTCGATCGCTATTATAAAACTAATTGAGGTAATTTTAGGACTGATACTTATTAGCGTCGGTATTTATTTTTATCAGCTAAAAGAAAAAAACATACAACATGACATAGAAACAATAAATTCATATTTTCAAAAAAATAAAGAAATATCCGAAAAAGATGTCGTTATATTTGCTAAAAACGAGGAGGAGGCAGTAAAAGCAGAAAAAATTCTTGAAAAATACAAAAACAAAGATGTCGAAAATTCCGAATTGCTGTTCGTTTTTTCGAAAAAAATCGTGCTCCTTAATATTACATATACAATGCTCCTTGTCTTCGGCATAGCGTTTCTGATCTTCAAATATTTGTTTATTTCCATATGGTCTTTTATGATTTTAGGCTTTGTATTTGTTTACTTAGTGATAGACGTAATAAGCAAAATTATTGACATAATTAATGTCTTTCTTTAAGCCATAATGCCCCTGATTTTGCGCTCAACATAGCCAATAATAGGAGAGATCCTCAGATTTATGTATACATATTTTTAATTTTCATTTAACATATCTAATTATGCGAATAATTGGTGAACGAAATGATTGTAGAACCGTATCTAATATTTTCAATAATAATCGGAGTAATAGGATTAATAATTGTGTTATTTTTGAGAAGATGGGTACTTCAACAACCAATAGAGGATGAAAAAGCCAGAGAAGTTTCGAGATGGATAAAAACAGGAGCACGAGCATTTTTGAAAAAAGAATCAACAGCAGTATTAGGATTCATCATCGGAATAAGCATTGTTTTAGGGCTTCTAGCATATCTCGAAATATTAGAATACCACATATTAATCGGATTCGTAGTCGGCTCATTATTATCACTAGGTATGGCTTATCTCGGCATGGAAACAGCCACAGACGCAAATGTGAGAACGACCGAAGCGGCACGCAAAGATTCGATGCGGGCGTTCCAGATAGCATATCGTGGTGGAGCAGTAACAGGACTATCATTGGTTTCATTATCAATATTAGGAATAGGCATACTCTTCATGCTGTTTGAAAGTCCTTCACTCGTAGTAGGATTCGGATTTGGAGCATCCCTAGCCGCACTGTTTGCTCAGCTTGGTGGAGGAATCTTTACGAAATCCGCTGACATAGGAGCAGATCTAGTAGGAAAAGTGGAAGAAAAACTGGAGGAGGATGACCCAAGAAACGCAGCAGTAATAGCAGATTTAGTTGGCGACAACGTAGGGGACTGTGCAGGACGCGCCAGCGACCTCTTTGAAAGTTTCTCAGATAACATAATAGCCATAATGATCTTGGGGTCGTTTATAGCAATATATGCGTATGAGATTGATTTCAAGATAGCTCTTCCGTTCATAATACTTCCCATAACATTGCAAGCTATAGGGATAATAGCAAACACTATAGGTGTATTTGCCACATTATCTAAAGATCCAACAAAAGCGGTAAGATGGTCATATATAATATCAGCAGCACTAGTAATCGTTGGGTTCTTTTTTACAATAGAGCTGATGATCGGGCCTGTGGAATCATATCTACATAACGACTTTATGTTTTCCGAGAGAATATTTTTAGCCGCATTACTAGGTTTGGGAGGAAGCCTCCTAACAGTATTGCTAGTAAACTATTATACTGGATATCAGAACAAACCAGTCCAAGAAATCAAACAAGCTGCAGAGGGAGGAGCAGCGTTGGATATCCTAGCGGGAATGTCTTTGGGTCTAGAAAGCGCATTTCCCGAAGCTGTAGTTATAGGCTTAGTAATGATAGGATCCTTTTTCCTAGGCGCTGGCAGCTTTACGCTCAGTGGTATAGATCCAATTAAAGGTCTTTATGGAGCGAGTATGAGTGTTATAGGATTATTATCGATGACTGGAATAATACAAACATCCGATACTTTTGGACCAATAGTTGACAATGCTGATGGTATAGCAACTATGGCTGGGCTTGGAGACGAGGTGGGAACATCGCTTGAGACTCTTGATGCCGTTGGTAATACTACTAAGGCACTAACGAAAGCATATGGAATGGCGGCAGCTATTCTTACAGGTATATCGGTATTGTTCGCATATATTACTGAGGTTGTAAGGGAGGAAGGGATGCTAAAAGCTGGTGATATAACATTCGAAAAACTAATGGAGGTCATGGCGGCCAATATAGTTAATCCACTAGTTCTCTTCGGAATACTTATTGGCGCTGCTGTCCCATTTTTATTCTCGGCATGGGCTATCAAGGGAGCGCAGAGAGGGGC
>JAUQYS020000052.1:0-3564 GCA_030587585.2 Candidatus Njordarchaeota archaeon | reverse complement strand
AAGTACATTTCTCCAAACAATATTTATTTTGATTTTCTTATTGTTGCCAATAGACCTAGGAATAACCGATCCAGACCCGATAGTAGCTGCTCAGAAGTTTATTGAGACTATAACAAAGAATATATTGGTGCCTATAGCTATAATAACATTTTTCTTTGGTATGATGTTTAACAGCTCCATCGAACCAATAAAAAATACCGTGTTATCAGATGTCAACCTACCAGAACAAAGAGCGATAGTTGCGTCCTCTATAGCCACAATAGAATTGTTTTTCCGGTCGGCTGGAATCGCAATTGCGGGTTTGATATCTGATATTACTGGAAGCATAAGAATAACCTTGATCGCTTTCGTGCTATTATACATCGTAGCGAGTTTTCTATGGCTAAAAGTTGTGAAGCATTATCCGCAGGATATTGGTGTTACAAAGACAAGACTAAGGGATAGGCTAAATAATATAAATGAGAAAAATAATAATTGTCTTTTGGGCTGATAGAAAATACTGTATGAGATGGGTATAAAAATGACAGAAAAAAGAATAATGTTTGTGTCCTTCTACCCTGACGATTTGCTAAAGTCATTAATAGATAAAGAACTGGGCCATCTCGTGAATATAATATACCCTAAAGAGCTCACAGGGGATATAGCTGACAAGGTAGAGATAATACTTGCGGATAATGGGAGAGAACTAGAAAAATTTGCTGATGTTCTTCAACATGTAAAATTTATTCAAACATTATCTGCGGGTCTTGAGCATGTACCGTTTGATATTATTCCCAATGATGTTATGGTTTCATCGAACTCTGGCGGAAATGCACTACCAGCAGCAGAACACGTAATGGCGCTATTGCTTGCTGCATGTAAACGAGTTGCTTTTCATGACAGAAAAATGAGAAGAGGAATTTGGGCTAGGAAAAACTTAGGATTCGTTCTTAAAGGTAAGGTACTGGGAATAATTGGATATGGGAATATTGGGCGAAGAGTGGCAAGGTTTGCTAAATGTTTTGGGATGAGAATTTTCGCTATCGATAAGAGGAAGATTGAGGACAATACCCTAGAATTCTTTGGCTATCCAGACGATCTTGACTATGTTTTAAAAGTCTCGGACATAATATTAATTTCTCTTCCATTGACAAAATATACGTACCATCTTATAGACAAATCTAAGCTTAGACTGATGAAAAGAGATGCTATCCTAGTGAACACATCTAGGGGACCAATAATTGTGGAAAAGGATCTATATGAACATTTGAAGCAAAACCCAAATTTTATAGTGGCTTTAGATGTATGGTGGTCGTACCCAAAAAAGAAGGAGAACAATTATCAGAAGTATCCATTTCATGAGCTAGATAATGTTGTTATGACACCGCATATCGCTGGTTTTGCATCTGATTATTATGAGCCGTGGTATAGGCATGCCATAGAAAATATCAAAAGATACATAAATGGAGAACAGCCAAAAAACATAGCTGATAGAGAGGAATATATCGGAATCAGGAAGATTCTTTCTGGGTCTCCAGAAATGCCTTAGCGACTATTATCTTAGATATTGGGATTATTTTCGAATTAACAGATATGTAGTCTATACCCAGCTTGATGCATTTTTTCACTGAATCAAGGTCATTAGAATGTTCTCCAGCTATTCCGATTTCGATGTCAATATTGTTTTGCCTGAGTTCTTTTAGTCCATTTTCTATGAATCGGACAACTGAATCATCTAACTTGAGAAATGGATTATCTGATAGTAAGTTTTTTTCTATATAGTCTCTCAAGAAGAATTTTTCTGAGTCGTCACGCCCCATACCAAGTATAAGCTGTGTCAAATCATTCGTTCCTAAAACCAAAAAATCAGCATGTCTTGATATATCAACAATATTGATAATAGAAGCGGGGGTCTCAATAACGGCTCCTATAGGTATGTCGTATTGAGTATAGTTTCTCTTATTGAAGTTTTCTATAGCTTGTTCTATTATTCTGCGTACATAGGAAAACTCTTTAGCATTTATGACATTAGGTATGAGAATTCTTACCTTAGGGTCACCATTATATGTCTTACCTTCTTCAAACAATGCTTCCAGGAGCGATCTTACTTGGAATAGATATATTTCTGGACAAACAATACCAATACGTATCCCTCGGAATCCCAACATGGGATTTCGATTTTGCAATGATGTTACTTTTTTTATTAGGGATTCTAATTTGGGATCATGATTTTTTTTGGCATAGAGATTATAATAAAATTCTCTAAGCAGAGGGGAAAGATCTGGTAAAAATTCGTGAAATGGTGGATCAATAAGCTTGAATGTTATTATTCCACTGTTGAATTTGTTTAGAAACTTTTTGAAGAAATCTTTTTGGATTCTTAACAGGCGTCTAAGAACCTCGCGCTTTTCGTCAGCAGTATCAGCAGTAACGAACTGATAGATTATTTCTCGTATCTCGGTTCTAACATTGATTTTATTTATATTCCATTCGTGAAGATCTCTAATATCTGTGGGGCTCTCAACATTAGCTCTAATTTCAATAGCACCCGAAAATTCATCAGCATATGATACCAATTCATAGAATTCATCGATTAGTATTGGTTCTTTTTTGTAGAGCATACCAATATAAATTTCTCCTCGTAGACCATCTATAGTGACTTCGTCATTTTCGGAGAGGGTAATAACGCCATTTGAAAGAAAACCTTTAGATACATCGCATAGTACATTAGAATCTCCAAGAATAACAACGGGTTTACCTATGGCACGAGCCAAAATAATTGCATGACTCGAGCTTCCACCCCTTATAACAATGATTCCTTCACATCTTCTTAGACGCATAACATATGAAGGCTTTAGCTCGTCAAAAACAAGGATTTTTCCTTCAACGTCTTTTTCAGAAAAAGGTTTTAGGGGCGGGATAAACTTAAGAGATCCAACACCAACACCAGGGGAAGCACCAATGCACTCACAGAACAGTCTCCCTTCCTCTATAGCTCCTCTTTTCTCTTCCGCGTCTATTCGATAATATAAAAGCTCTTTTAGAGAATTAGGATCAACATTAGCGATAGCTTCCTCTTTTGTTATTATTCCCTCATGAACCATGTCAACCAATATTTTCACAAGGGCTTCAGGTGTTTTTCTGCATGATCTAACTTGTAGTATCCAAACTTTGCCATCTTCTATCGTAAATTCTATGTCAAGAGCATCTTTAAAATGTCTTTCTAGTTTCTTAGAGTATTCATATAGATTATTATATGCGTTAGGAAGGATCTCCTTGAGCTCATCAAGCTTAAGAGTTACTATCTTTCCAAGAACGATCTCATCGCCCTGAACACTAATTTGGAAATCTCCCACTAGTCTATTTTCGCCAGTATTTGGATCCCGAGTAAAAAGAACACCTGCCCCCGATCTTTCATTTATATTACCAAATTTCATCTCCATAATTAATACTCCCATTCCTATTGTTTCAGGTATTCGATTTTTCTTTCTATATTCTATTGCTTTCCTACTGGTCCAGGATTCTAGTGCGAGTTTGATGGCGAGTTTTAATTGATCAATAGGATTCTGCGGGAATTCTTTCCCG
>JAUQYS020000031.1:0-1932 GCA_030587585.2 Candidatus Njordarchaeota archaeon | reverse complement strand
AATTATAGATAAAAAGGTTCTATTTCTTTTAACAAAAGATAACAAAAAAATGATGATAAGCGTCTATCGCCAACAGCAAAGCAAAATAAAGCCGATTCTTGAGCGAATAAAAAATATCAGAATGTCTCTACATAGTGAATATTATGATAAAGTACATAGCTCTTATTCAGCTTACATGACGATTTAATCTATAATTTGAATAATCGGAAATTTTTTATTTTACCTTACTATACTTTAGTGTAGATACACTATAGTGTCGATATACTTTGGTGTCGACATGTTCGTTAATAGAAAGAATGAGTTTAAAAAATTAGAGGAAAGTTATAGATTGTTCTTGATGGGGCATTCACAGGGTGTACTGATTTACGGTTTCCGAAAAGTTGGGAAAACTAGGCTTATAGAGGAATTCCTTAAGGATAAGAATGGCCTTTTGATCGATCTTTCACCAGCTCGATCTCTTAAAGCACTCTGTAGAATAATCGTAGATAGACTTACTAAATTATCCAAGGTAAATTTCGATTGCAAAATAGATTTAGATTCTCTTGTAAATTTATTTCTCTTACCACAAAAAATTGCTAGCAAAAATAATATCAATCTTATTATAGCTTTCGACGAATTTCATATACCATTAGAAAAAATTTCATCTAACCTCTCAAGAGTTTTAGGAGAAAAAAAGGAGCGAATAATTAGCGATATATTATGGAGCATAAGATCAGCAATAACTAACTCCAAAAACGTTTTCTGGATTCTCATATCAAGTATTGGTTGGAAAAAACTACAAGATTACATATCTAGAAAGTATGGTGGCCCGTTGGTCGGAGTTCTCGATACCATACGTATCGACCCACTAAGCTATGAAGCATCGACTGAACTGGCTCTTGTTCTAACTAAAAATCCAGATATGGCGAATAGAATAGCTAGTGTTTCTGGCGGGATCCCAAGGATAGTAGAAATTTTATCAAGGCGATATAATACTACTAAAGAAGGAATTACAAAATTAGTAATAAATGCAATATTAGAGGGTGAATTTGATGAAATATTTGATAATATGATTAGAACAATAGCTGACGTATCTCGTAGGGATTTTGGAATACTACAATTAACATTAAAATGCGTTGCAGAGGGATCTAAGAACGCTGAAAAAGTAGCTATATGCTTGGACTCTAGCAGGGACACCGCATATGTTTGCCTAGAAGAACTACATACACTAGGTTTACTTAAAAAGGAAAAAGAAAAGAAATATGTAAGATACGGCCTTCAATACCCTCTTCTTAGTGAGTGGCTGCGACTAAGAGTAGAGCCAAGGAGAAAGCTATCAACAATATCGGTAGGCATCCTAGGAATTACCGCGGAATCTTATATAAGAGAACTTCTATCAGAGTTGATAGATAAAAAAATTGAGATAAATGATGATAGAGAAGGAAACTATTTGGCTGGAACCGCAGAAAAATTAATTCTAGAGATTGAAAAAGTGCTTTCAAAAAAAGAGACTGAACAGTTTTTGGGAAAGATAAAGAATGCTGATATAATTGCTTACGGAGCAAACACATTTTACGTAATAGAAGTTAAAGCAAAAGCAAAACCAATAACAAAACAAGACATAGAACAGTTGGTATTCACTGCTAGAAGAATAGACAAAAATATAACGCCAATACTAATAATGCTACTGGAAGCAAAGATAACACACACTGCGATTGCTTATGCAATAAAAAATAGTGTGATAATAATAACCGCTAAGGGAATTAAATTATTAGCAAAAAAGGCCAATTTTCCTCATTGGTAAGAAGGATATCATTATTTTAGGATACTTTTCAACTCTTCCAATTCTTATAACTGTTGCGCTATGATTTTTTTCCATCTTTTTATACCATCTAAAATTTCTTTATATGTGCTATATTGATTTTCTAAATATCTCCATTTCATATCTTTCCA
>JAUQYS020000274.1:0-3983 GCA_030587585.2 Candidatus Njordarchaeota archaeon | reverse complement strand
TTGAAGAGATCGATGAGGTCCCATTCTTGTTTTTCTTTTTCTTTTTCTTTTTTGATTATTATTCCTCTATCTCTAATGCTGAGAGCTTTGATTATGATGTCGGATAGTATTTCTAGTGTGTATCGGAGTATTGGGCACGGTGTTTTATAGATGATATCGTATTTGCTCTCTATTATTTCGTCTAGTTTCTTTTTGCTTATTTTTATTCCAGATTTGTTAAGGATTTCGATGTAGTCCTTTAGTGTTTGTTTGTTGGGTTCATGGAAGACCTCATTTTCTTTGTATCCTCGGATGCATGCGAATTCTTTTGGCTTTGTCATTTTTATTCTTATGTCATATTTTGGTAGTTCTAATATGCATGGTGATAGCTTCCAAGCCATACAATTTGGTATTATTATTTTTTCTATTCTCTTTTTTCTTTTTGAGACTTTTGGATGTATATTTTCGTAACGTGTGACTAGGCCTATATTCTCTAGTGATTTTATTGATGCATATATCCATGATTTCTTTTTGTATAGCGTTCTGGATATTGCATCTATGAATACGTATGTGTAGGCTGGAGGGTTTGAACAAATCGTATTCAT
Source organism: Candidatus Njordarchaeota archaeon (assembly GCA_030587585.2). GTDB lineage: Archaea > Asgardarchaeota > Njordarchaeia > Njordarchaeales > Panguiarchaeaceae > Panguiarchaeum. Next base: position 3,399 of record JAUQYS020000274.1, on the reverse strand, counting down.
AAAAATAAATCTCTCGATAGTCATTGTTGTTGTTATGCTGATCATATAATCTATGAATGGTACTGTCCATATTTTTAGTGTCATATTGTTCAATGATTCGAAGCTATCAGAAAAATGTTTGTGTAGTACATCTAGAAACTCATCAAACTGCATTCCGGTGATTTTCTCTGGGATATCTTCTAGAATTTTGTATCTTGTGAATGAATTAAAATCTAATATGATTTGTTTTGGGAGCGATACAAAGAGGTCAAGATCTTGGCTTGCTTTATTGGATATTTGGGGTAATGCACTCAAAATAGCTTCTCTGACTACGATCCATGATGCTAAGAATTTTCTTTTGCTTCTTGCCAGTCTCGAAAGCAAACATGAATTATGAAAACGGTACCTTAATCTTCCAAGAAATTTAAATACATGGACGCCTCCCGCGCCCTTGTTGTATCTGATAAATTTTGGTATCGTATTACTCATCAGTTTGAAATCATTAATAAGGTTTGAGAGCCTCTTGTCTCTGATTTTTATTATGCCATTAGTTATGAATATGTCAATGCTCTCCGGTATCTTTTTCTCATACTCAGCCAATACTGGTGGAAAAAGCCAAGATATTATAAAGTCTCGCGATATCTGTATTTTATCCTCTTTATTACTATCTGAACTCATTTTTTAGCCCATATCGATAATCACGGATCTCCATATGATATAAGCTCTTGTATCCGCGATATATTCTGAGGAATATTCTTTTTGTTGATTTTATCATAAAATATTATTGTTATGAAGTCAATCAAAGAAAATATAACTTTTAGCCTTCTCTGATCAAAATGTACTCGAGATTACTAGTTTTTCCAAATTCTATCAAACCATTATCCTTTGTGTATAGTAGACAGTTAAGTTCGCGCCATTTGTATGCGATTATGGCGTCGATTATTTCTGGCCACTGAGTATCCTTGGGGCCCTCCCTCACGAATAAATCCTTATACTCATCTACTAGTTTTAGTGCGTTAAAATAGTCTATTGGTTTGGTTTTAATGTAACCCAATTTTATTCCTTTGGTCTCATATGCTCGAGATCCGATAAATTCGGCTATTTCTGTGGTCTTCGAGAATCCCTGCTGAAAATATCTTCCTCCTTCTGAAAATGACTTATAGATTATCCTTATTAGCTCTAAGACTTGAATATCGAGAACACTAACTTTTTTTTCTTGCTAGCTCTCTGATAATAAATCCATGATATTTGGAGTCTCTGAACACAATAGCCCATAGCCCAGTTGTATCTATCAGAATTATGCTCATATTTCAAACCATGCCAAGTGTTTTTCTGAAAGAGCTTTATCTTCATCAATTTTTCCCTTTTTAGGCCATTTAACCTTAATAGGCTCCAATATTATGACACCATCTCTTACCGATACCCAGAGAGCAGTATTCTTCCTCAAGTTTAACTTTCTAACTATAGACGATGGTAACTTTAGTCTTCCGTGATCATCATACATTTTTATCACATTTTCCAATATTATCACCAATTGAAAATTCTACACAACAATTACTTATAAAGAATAACATTACGAATCAGGAAGCCAAAAAATAAGACCTTGAAAGCATAAAGCTCCAAAAAATATGTTCAAAAAATTTATCTTTTCTTTCTCTTTTTTAAGAATACTTTTGGGCTTGATGTCGGGTTATCCATGCTTAAGAAAACAACAAAAGAGCTCTGTGCATTATGTAAAGGATCCAGACGACTTTGCGGCTCTTCCGTGTGTCCCATCCTAGTCAAAAAATCTTTGAGAATAATTGCTCCTAGAATATCGAAACGCGAGCTAAATGTTTATTCTGAATGGGTATTAGTGGGAGAATATGGCTATCCGAGGCTAAGATGCGGTCCTATTTCGGCCATTAGTTCCGTTCCTTGGGAACCAGAAGTATGGGCAGAAAAAAGATTAGATTTCTCTGGGATTCTAAAATTTAGAGTTCAGTCAATATATCCTTTCCAACGAAGACATATCAATAAGCCCCCGAGTATTTATGAGCCTATTGGAGAATCTATAATAAGTGTTAAGCCTATTAATGTTGAGCTGGTCTTAAAGAAACCACCAAGGATGCGTCTCAGACTTGATGCCGATATTCCTCCCGTAGGTGGAACCGCGCCACTAAAAGGATTAGAACTCGGAGAAAATCCAAAAATACCAAGAAAAATCGATTCCATATTAGAGGACCGCATAAAGGCTTTTAGGGCTGTAGGAATGCTGTATAACTATGGTTTATCGCCATACTATATCCAAAAAGTTTTTTCTGCTGGATTTTTGGGAGTTGAGGAAAGACGCCGTCTTGTTCCTACTAGGTGGAGCATAACAGCTGTCGATTCTATACTAGGAAATATATTTCTCAAGCAGATCCGCCATAAGCCTAGTATTCAGAATGTAGAGTTATACTTCTGGGAATACTTAGGAAACAAATATTATATTGTCTTAATACCGAGTGACTATTGGGCCATGGAAATGTTCGAAATCTGGTTGCCGAATAGCGTATGGCTACGAGGCGTAGGCCACCCCATAGTTATTCAGAACCATGAGGATTATGACGGAAAACCAATAAAAATGGATGGTGGCTATTATGCTATTAGAACTTCTATACTGGAATGGCTAAAAAACAATAACAGAGTCACCATGGCTTTAGCTATAAGAATAATAACCCCTCAATACATAGCTCCCGTCGGAAACTGGCAAATAAGAGAATCAGTAAAACTAGCACTAAAAAACAACCTAATAGCGCATGGCGATTTAGAAGAAATTCTGAACCTCATTGAAACAAAAGAACCCGTTCTCAAGAGTATAAATATCAGAAAACGATCATGGCTCATCAAAAGAACACAGATCCCAACTATAAACAAATTATTAAATTAAAAGCTATAAGATGTGTTAGGATGTCCCCCAAGATGCCATGGATTAAGAAAGTAAATATTGGATAGATCCCTATAAAGAGAACTCCAAACCCCTATAACGACCATTTAATTCAAAAAACCCTCAAGCGAAATAAACCTAAAAAGTAGAAAAATGACCAAATACAGAAAAGAGATAATTAATTCATAACGATCCTAAAAATGTCAATGTATCGTATTTTTTTAGGATTTAGCGTATTGTTTTGCGAGAAGAGCATATTTCTTTACTTCTTTAAAGTCGGCGCCAGAGTCCAGCAGTCTTGCCGCATATTTTGTGTATGCTATCGCTAAATTTATTTTTGCCTTCTCGGTTTGAGCTTCTTCTAGGATTCTTATGCCTTTCTCGAAATATGCTTCGTCACCACTTACTTCCCATAAAACAACATTAGCGACACCAAGAATATTAGCTTCATCGGCTTCTAGGTTGTATTTGCTTAGATCATCAATCAACGTACGTATCTCCTCCACTTCTCT
>JAUQYS020000258.1:0-9360 GCA_030587585.2 Candidatus Njordarchaeota archaeon | reverse complement strand
GTATCCTTTTACTTCGACAAAATCAGGTTGAGCTATTTCGATTAATCTAGCATATTTTTCTGGAAGTATCAAATTAAAATCTTTGACTGCTGTTATACGAAAAACTACTCGTATACCAAGCGAAGGCACCAGCTCAAGCGTCCTTAGCAGATTTCTCCACTGTTCTCGCGCATCCCAGAGTGGTCTGGTCATTTTTACCCATGTCTTATAGTCTGGCCCCACAACGCTTATATATAGCTGATGTGGTAATGTATGCATTTTCTCCAATGTCTTTGGGAATGTACCATTGGTAACGATAAATGTTGTCATTCCATGTTTCTTCCCCAGATACATTAGATCATCTATCTTTGGATACATTAATGGTTCGCCTATAAGAGACGTAGCAAGATGATCGGGTCCCTTCATAGCATCGTTCCACATTTCCTTATCAACAGCTTTATTATATTCAGGGTCATATGCTTTCAGAGTTTTGAAATATTCATCAAGCACAGTCTTGAATATTTCTTCTGGATCATCCCAATCTATTTTATCTTCGTCCAGTATTCTGAAAGGAGGAACACCTATATCTATCCTATGTACTCTCCAACAAAACATACATGCTTGGTTACACTCAACTATAGGGGACCACTGTATACATCTGTGTGTTCTCGCACCAAAAAACCAGTACTTATAGCACATTACTCTCTGCTTTAGAGCCATCTTAAAATAGTAGCAAGGCTCATAGGCACCATACTTCCCGATTATCCTATATCCAGCATGTATCAATGACTCCAGATATTTCTTAGGCATAGGTATCTGCGTGATCTCCGTCGACTTCATGCTCAATTTTTTCCACCAAATATCCAAAAAATAATGATTCTTTTTAACGAATAACAATAAATGGCATGTGTAAAAAACTAAATATTAGTTTTTTTCTTGGCGATCATCTTGTCGTTTAATATAAGATATTTTGACATATTCGATAACGAGGAAAAAGAAATCGGCATCCTGCCCCCGCGATTTGTTGATGATACATTGGGAGATACAATAAGTATAGAAAATAGAGTTGTTATCCCCTCATTTATAGATGCTCATGCACATATTTTAGGAAGCATCGTTAAGTCAAACTGGGTCAATCTATTCGACATAAAAAGTAAGCAACACTTATTCGATCTTATCAAAGAATATTCAGATCGCAATAAGAAGGTTTTTATTGGATATAATTTCGATGAGTCAAAATGGAGCGACGATAAATCATATCCAACACGCAAAGAACTCGACGCCGTATCCAAAGATCTAAATATTTTCCTGATGCGTATAGATGGTCATCTAGCGGTTGTTAATTCAAAAACAATAGAAACATTTAGAATACCTAAGGATGTTTTTTATGACTTTTCTAATGGAATAATAACAGAAGACTACGTATATGACATAGCCAACAAGATACTCAAAAAATATGGTCAGGACCTCAAAGAACAAACCGTATTAGAGTTCATAAAAAAAGGTGTGCTGGCAGCTTGCGATATGGGCCTAGATCTATCAGTACCGAAAACATTCATCAAAAAAATAAAAAACCATATTGATCTTTACGAATACACAATATTAAAATCGTTAGAGAAAGTCCATGAAAGTGATATAAAAAAGGTTCTAGAAAAATATGGCGCTAAACCTCAAGGCATAAAACTATTTGTTGATGGCTCCCTGGGGGCCCGTACAGCCTTCCTTTTTGAGCCATATAGAGATGATCCAAATAATCGTGGTTTGTTACTAATCAGCGAAGAATCGCTTGAAACAATCGTAAAAATTTGTAACAAGCTTAAAATCCAGCTCGCAATACACGCTATTGGCGATGCTGCTATTGATATAACATTAAGAGCTCTAAAACATGCAGACATAAATCTCCGCCACAGAATTGAGCATCTGGAAATGCCCTTAGAAGACCATGTAAAGAAACTTTCCTCTTACGGCATAATTCCATCGATGCAACCCAATTTCGTAGCAAATTGGCAACAAAGAGGAGGACTTTACGAGAGAAGACTTGGATGGGACAGAGCAAAAAATATGAACCCCTTCCGAACCATATTAGAAAAAAGAAAAATTTTATCTTTTGGAAGCGATTGTATGCCATTAGATCCTCTTTATGGGCTCTATGGTGCTATGACACATCCAATAGAAGAAGAAAAATTGAGTTTCACTGATGCAGTATTATCTTACACTCATGGATCTGCATATTCTATTTTTATGGAAAATGTCTTAGGAAAAATAGCGCCAGGCTATGATGCGTCATTTTTAATCTTAAATATCGATCAGAATCCATCGCCAGACGAAGTAAAAAAAGCCAAAATAGTTTTTATTTGCAGGAGAGGAAATATATTATTCAACATGCTTCCAAAAATATAATTTTCAGTCTCCACAGGACCCATCAAATTTTTCTAGTTTGAATCTCTCAGAAATCTCATATCCCCCTCTAAGACTGTAATATGTCACACCGTTAAGTGGTTCTGCCAAACACAAAGAATTTAGAATAGCCAATGTTGCTATCGTTATGTTTGTAAAGATTATTGATGGTTCTATCCTCATACATCCTACGGGGACATCCGGATCTTTTTTATCGGCTAACGCAATAGAGTGATATGGACAGTATGTTTTATGTGGGATATAGTATGTCTCATGTCCCGCAAGTATAGATACTCCCGAAGTAATTAGCGGGATTTTATTTTTTATAGCAAAGCTTGTAATCTCTTTTCTTGCTTCCCAATTATCTACACCCTCAATTATTAGATCGACATCTGTTAGCCTATTTTTGACTTCTGAAAACAATCCCACATGATACGTTGTTACTGTTGGGTCGTATACCATACTCTGAAATCTTTCTGCCATAACTTCTGCTTTAGGCCGCCCTATAGTATCGCCCCAGTATATTATTTGTCTATTAAAATTAACAACATCAATATCATCAGGATCCACAAATATTACTTCTTTTATACGTAGCATCCTCATATTTTGAAGCAAGGCAAGCTGAATAGCGTAAAAAGTTCCCAGAGCTCCGCATCCAATAATCGCGACTCTCCTAAAGCTTCCAGCATATGTATTCAAGTTGCCTAGTCCTCTGAAAGGGTAAGGTATTTCTGGTACAGGAACAAAGAGTTCTCCTTCCTCATCCTGAATATACATAGTCATTTCTCCGATAGTTAATCCGCTTGCGAGCAAGTAAAGATGTTCATCAGGCCTAATTTTTGATTGAGCCTTTACCGATCTGGCATAAACTTTCGGAAAACCCGATGTCTTAGGCATAACGATTTTTCTTTTTCTATTTATGTAGTCGCTTAGAAACATTACTTTAAGATCTCCTGCAAGAGAAGCCACATATGCTGGAAGCCTAGTCATTTTTATGAGCTTTCTAAGATATATCTTAATCACAGGCGCTGTAGAAAAATCTAGTACTATTTTTTGCTCATTATCGTCGTCTTCAATAATATTTTTAAGTAGGTTAAGAGTACTATCCGAACCAAGATTTATGGTTATGGGCACAATTTCGATACCATAATCCATTAGGTACTTTCCCAGATATGTATCAACAAACTCTTCCACTCCCTTAGCAAAGTTTCCAGTATATCTACTAAATAAAATCTTGAAGTCTTTTACTTCCCTCGAACCAACTATATATATTTTCCCATACCCGACTGCGACTAACGCTAAGGCAGCTAGGTATGCTAATGGTTCATTTGCGAGCAGAAATACACTCGTCTTTCTTATTTTTTCTTGATTCCACCAGCTTAAATGCATTTGTCTATCAAAAACTTGTAGGCTTCCCAATCGAAAAACCTACTTTATCCGTTCCAATATTTTTTTGATAACCTCCTTGTTTTCAAACTTTGATGCTTCTGGAAGATTTATTATTTCTACTTTTGCTTTTTCTCTTTTTTTGTTTATTCCTGCACTAGTGTGCTCAAAAACGAAGATTTCCCCCAAGAGATCTCCCAAATTATTCACAACAACACTCATAATATAATAAGACTTATTCCTCGCTAAGCTTTTCACAGTAGGATGAGAATCATAGTATCCCTTAAGAACTTCCATCATGCACTTTATATCGTAAAAATGCTTATACCACCTAACGAAAAAACTAGAGCTTTGGATAGGTTTACTAAAATCTATCTGCACGCATGCCGAACCTAGCACTATTTTCAGACCCTTAAAGCTATTATCCGCGATTATTGGTTCTATTACTAAGTCCTCGCCCCCAACGATACTTACGATCTCCTCACTCACATAGAAGGAAGGTATATACTTCAAAAAGCATCTAAATATCACATTGATATTATTCAAATCTTCAGATGAATGAAACACAGAAATCCCACCATGGCTATGCCACATACCTAATAATCTCCTATTTTTATTCTTACTAATAATATTATTTAGCTTATCAAACATCATAACACTAACATCTGACGGTATCTCTACATGTGCATATGACGCATATTGCTCAGGAACATATAATGTTTCTACTATAAATTCGTATCCAGATCCAATACGTTTTACTTGCCCCAATGGAAAAGCATACCACTCTTTTTGGATGTTTCTACATATGGACTTGGAAAGTGATAATATTTGTTTCGGTATTTTAATCTTATACATCGTCATTCTCTGTCTCCCTCTATTATTTCTATTCCTTTTCTTTTTATTTCAGCTAATTCATCGGGACTAAGAATTTTGACACCGTGATACCTCACACAGTTTACTGCGTGTTGATGCGGATTCGCTCCAGGTCTGTATCCATATCTCATTATTCTAAATGCTGTAATCAGTATTTCCTTTAGGGCTTGATGAGAAGTACCAACAATATAATTGTACTCAGATAATTTAACCATTTTCCCCTTAATCGCTACCTCTTTTGCTGCATTTATCAACTTTATTACATATTGATTATGGGTTCCTAGACAAATGGTTCTTTTTCCGCTTCGGACTGGGATTGATGGATGCGCATATTCGTCCAGAATGACTGGTGCCTCCACGGGAACAACAACACTTTCTCCGTTTTCTTTTTCCTCAGTTTGTAGCTTAACGCAGACATCAATAGGAGGAAAATACACATATGCTCCAAGGTTATTTCTGTTTATTACCTCCTTAACAACATATTCGCTAGTGTTTATGAACACGTAGACATCCTTATTGTGTATCCTTAATCCCAAATAAGTTCTGATTCCATCAACTTCGATCGGTACTCTGATACTTGACTCCTCAAGCAATGTCTTTGTTAGAGCTATTAGCATTTGATCCTTGGTGAGTAACCCTTCTCTTATTTTCTTTTCAATTACTGAGAGATATCGCACTCTCTTGGCTTCAAGATTTTTCATAGATAAAAGAAATAAAATTCTTGTCGCTTTTTCAATATCCAATATCTGTCTTTTTGTCTCGCCATAAACACGATAAACATTTTTTTCTATTTGTCTCGAAGAATACTCCAATACCCCGCTCTTTGTGATTACTCTGATCCTATTTTCTGATGGTCTGAACATGTCCTCTATTCTCCAATCATGAATGAATTTTAGTGACTTATTTTTTTCGTTTTCGATAATCATTATGGCTTTCTCTATATTGCCCATCTTTAGACGAAGAAATTTCTCGTCAATAGCCTTTGATAATGAGCTCTTAAACTCAACTTCAGCCAACTTAATAAAAAACTTTACATATTTCAAATACTCCAAAAAATCCAAGGATAGCTCCTTGTTAACAATACTCTTGAGATTTTCTTCTAGCTTCCACATTAATGCCTTCAGATACTGATCCATACGAACATGACGATATACTATATCCGAGAGAGTGCTGATATCAATAGGTCCCGTTAAACCGATATCTTCTACCTCACCTCCATATTCAAAAATAATAGTAGCATCAGCTATTATCTCACTCTTGCATAGGAAATATATGCCTTCTCTCATTACAAACAGTGGTGTTATAGAAAAAATAAATTGCTTGATACGATCTATCATTGAATCAATATCATATATATCGGATTTCTCCGACTCGCCCAGTTTCAGCCACCCCTAATGTATACACGTATACTATGCCCTTTGTTGTATTTCTCGCATCTAGTTCAGCCACAGAAGAAATCGGGATCTCATAAGCTTTACTTAGATTTAAACGTTCCTTTGTAGGTTCAAAAATTACTGAGACCTCTGTTGAGCCCCCAGATTCACCCCTATTTAGTATGCCCAATATGTTTCTTAAGCTCAATACATATTCCCTTAGATCAAAGACCTCACTAAAATACTTTATGATTTCTAAGACCTGCTCTTGTGTCAGTATCTCGTTTAGATTTTCTATCACGAATTTTATTTCTTCTTTGATATCCCTAAAAGTTGCCGATTTTTTTGCTATTTTCTCCTCAGTCTTTTTTCTTACGATTGGTATAGGAGTCTTGTTTATTATCACTACATACTTAAGAGCCAACATTTTTCACCAATAATTTTTACATTCAGTAAGAGCATAAAAAACTATTTTTCTTTAAACAGAATATTATTGCAAATAAAAGCCAGAAACATATGACGTTCTTGGAAATTTATATCCTTTTTTTCTTTTTCTATAATGTGGTCAGGATGAATAAGATAGATCTGTCTAAAAGAATAGACCATACTAATCTTAAACCCAACGCATCCGAAGAATCAATAACTAAAACAATACTAGAAGCAAAAAAATACGAGTTCAGAGGTGTATGCATCCCACTCATCTATGTTTCTAAAGCAAAAGAAATTCTAAGAAACACAAACATAAAAGTCATAACTGTGATCGGTTTTCCTCTTGGATATACACCAACCGAAATAAAAATGCGCGAAGCTATGCTAGCTGCTGAGTACGGAGCCGATGAAATAGACATTGTTATGAACATAAGTCTATTCAAAAGTAAGAAATATGATTATGTACTGAAGGATCTAAAAACAGTTATAAGCGCTGCAAAACTACCAGCAAAAGTTATTATCGAGACTTCTTATCTAACAAAAAATGAAATAATAGAGGCCTCAAGAATCGTAATGAGCTCCGGAGCATTCTGCGTTAAAACCAACACAGGTTTCGGATCCCGAGGTGTTTCTATTGAGGATATAAAAATAATAAAAAGCGTTGTTGATAATAAAATGAAGATAAAGGCATCTGGAGGAATTAGAACCGCAAAACAAGCTTTGGACCTAATACAAGCGGGAGCCGATATTCTAGGAACGAGCTCTGGAGTCAAAATAATTGAAGAAATTAGAAAAATAGAATAAAATTCCTCATACTTTTACTCAGTAACTTTCAGCTGTTCTTCAACCTTGTTTGCTATTTTTTCAAAGTATTCTTTTCTTTTTTTCCAGTCTCTTGGATTCGTAGAAAAGACTTCTTTTATCCACTTAATAGCACTATTTAGAATCTTCGTAAGCTCATCCTTCTTTGTTTTATGAAGATCGCTACTTGAGACCATACGCTTTAGGGATTCCATCTTCTTGACAACCTCATGCGCTTCTTTTATCATAAAGTACACATCGGCGATATTAGCTATGTCTTCTTCTATTATCTGCATTACTTTGAAGAAATCTGTACCCTTCAGCTTTTTTGCTACTTCAATGTTTTCAATAACTGTTCTTATCGCAGCTTTGAGAGTCAATTTTGGTGTCTCAAAGATATTTATTTTCTTATTTTTCTTTACCATTCTTACTACAACAACCGCAGCTTCCCCCTGAGATAGCCACCAATATTCTGGGAGCTCATAAAGCAAAGCATCCCTAATTTTTTTTAGTTTTATTGTTAGATCTTCTAGTTGTGCTTTTCCATAACTCACCTTTCATCTCCTCACAATTTTTTCTTCAAATTTCTTTAGTATTTTGCCGATATTGTCATATATGCTTGCCTCTACTGCTTCGGGATGACGTTCTGAAACCTCTCTAAGCTGAGGATCAACTTTTCCAGTTTGAATATTTTTCCTAACAAGATCGTTGAAATTCCTCAGAAATATTATCTCATTCCTTTCTACTAGAACATCACTGTATACCTTAGCGAGCTTGTTTAAAAATCCTACAGCCGTTTTGTGTGAAACCCCAAGTCTTCCTGCGAATTCATCGATATATACTTTTGGTCTACCTTCCGCCAATTCGTTTAGCCAATCTATAATTTTTTCTCTGTGAGCAAGAATCTCCGAATCGCCCAATATTATCATCGGGGTGTATTTAGATATTCTCTGAATTATCTTCCTTAAATTCTTGGAATCTATCCCTATTTTAGCCGCGAGATGTCTAGCTGTAGTAATTTTTTCGTTCTCTACGTATTCATTGATTAAAACGCTAAGATTTTTATGTGTCGAGACCAATGTGCGCTCATATATCTCTAAACCAGGATATATCTCTTTTACCATCTCCAATATCTCCATAACTTCAGATGTCTTAATACTCCATTCCCTAGCCAAGTCATTCACGAGTAATGCTCTGTTTTTCTCTATCAAATTCTCTAGGTACGATTTCATTTTGTCTTTAAATGTTATGAAAGACTTCGTTAGAATCATATTAGGATCCTTCCTTTTTATTTTTTCTAGAACTCTAGCAAGGTCTTTTTCCCTAGTACCAAGAAGCCTAGCTAGGTCCGCTATCCTTGAATATGGTCTATCGGAGCTACCTAAGATCTCTTCTATGGCCTCCTTCACTATTTGTAACTCTTGTTGGTCTGGCTCTTTTACTTTTCCTACCAATAAGTTTATGTATTTCCTGCATCCATTTATGAATATGTTATGTCCAGTATCGCCGAGCCTCGTCAGCAATTTTTTAGAATCACCTGCAACCTTTCCGACGGGGAGACCTTCCTTCGCTAAGTTGATCATATTTCTACTTAGGCTTATACTTTCCTCATTTATACCGATTTCATCAAATAATTCACTAATCATACTTAGGATAAAGGCATAAGATCTTAAAGCATCGATATATTCATTAGGGTCTATGAAATCTGATTTTTGAGGCTTAAGTGTCCGAATAAGTCCCATCAGTTTTTCTATGTCTGAGCTATAATCATATTTCCTCTTTTCTATGGCCTTAGCCATGAGGCTCCTTAATTGCTTTAGAACAATACTCTGCTCATTTGTAATAAATATCTCAAGTTCGTTTCTTATTATTGAACTCATTTTCCTATCACCCAGATACCTTCTCTAATATTTTTGCGATCTCGCACTCTAAAGAAAAACCGACACTTTGCACATCGCATATAAACCCATTTAGCCACGAGCGTTTTATTAAGCTTACCATCTCCCTATGAATTTTTTCAACGATTTCTACGCGGTCCATATTTAGATCGATTTGAGAATTTCTGACAGCATTTTCTAGCATCCTCCTAAGCTCCTTTTTTATATCCTCGATCCTGATAATA
>JAUQYS020000254.1:0-1729 GCA_030587585.2 Candidatus Njordarchaeota archaeon | reverse complement strand
CAAGACAAACTCTAAATATTCTATCGGGTCATACCCAAAGAATAGAGGTGCTGCTATCCATCTGAAAGGAGAAAATACGTTGTTTAATATTCCATTAAAAAACATAAGAATCTGCAACGCATATCCGCTTGGAGAATAAATCAGAGAGTAAACATAGGCGCCGATCCCGGCAAGAATCATGGCCAAATATCTTTTTTGCTTGCCAGTTAGCTTAACATATACTATCCCTAGCATACATCCTATCGTAGCAAACCCGATGATTGCGAGTGTTAAAGAAAAGAAAAACAATAAGATATATAGCATATCTATTCTGAGCGCGATCAGCAGAGCCAATATCGTAGGATATGCCATTAAGGTATAATACAGCATAACAATAATAGCATTTATTACCAGAAAATCTAAGACAACACTATGTGGCCTGTAGGGAGATTGAAGCATAAGATTTATTCTATTTTTCTGACCCTTTCTTACTGTCGTAAGTATCGAAAACCCGCCTATTATGGCTAAAATACACATCAAAAAAACTCCAGATATCATACTCTGAAGTAGAATATCCTTATACTCCAGAAGCATCTGCGAAACAAACGGATTCCCAAAAACGAAAAATACCCCATAAACATACAAACCAAAAAGAATCAAACCAAATACCAAGCCAAATACTCTAGATCTCTTTGATTGAATATACCTAAAAAAGGATTTAATCTCATATTTCAAAATAAGAAAAAACAAACTAGCCATGCTTTTCCCTCAGCTTCAAATATTCCATTATTAGCTCATATTCTGGGCCCCCTGTAAGCTCGAAAAATAAGTCTTTAAGCCTTTTACTTTCTTCAGCACTTGTTCTAAGGTCTTTTGACATCCCCTCCCAGAGTTTTTCTCCATTATGTATTATCGCTATTCTATCCGCTATAACCTCAGCCACCTCTAATATATGAGTACTAAACATTATTGCGACTCCTTTTTTCTTTAGGCCCGATAAAATTAGCTCTATCGACGCTAAGGCTTTTGGATCAAGACTTGCTGTTATTTCGTCGATAATAAGTACTTCTGGGTCATGTATAAGGGCCATGATAAAGGATAATTTCCTTTTCATACCTGCTGAATATGTTGATACTACATCTTCTAGGGCGCGACCCATTTCGAGTATCTGAGCTAGTCGTATCAGCTCTTCTTCTTTACTTTTTAGGTCTACTCTCCACAGGTCAGCTACAAATTGTATGTTTTCATATCCCGACAATGATTCATAAACATACGGCTCATCAGGCACAAAACCTATACTTTTCTTGGCTTTAATTGGATTCTTTTTTATGCTGTAACCATTAATAATGACGTCTCCCTCTGTAGGTTTGAGAAGACCAGTAGCTATTCTTATAAGCGTTGTTTTTCCGCTACCGTTAGGCCCCAGTAACGCAAATATTTCGCCAGAAGATATCTTCATGTTAAAATTCTTGACAGCTTCCTTCCCATCGTAAATTTTTTTAACATTTACAAATGATATTTCGGGCATCAATATCAGCTCATTCATTAATGATAGATGCCGAACAAGAGCTATGTATATTAAGATAATTGTAGCTATATTAACACAAAATAATTGTTTTTTCTTATTCCTTATGATCGCAAAGAAGATGCCCTATGGACTACGGTAATCTAATAGAAAGAGCAAAAATCTCAATAAAAAAACTAGAGAAAATCGGCATATTCCTTGATATATCTGAGAGAAACACTATTA
>JAUQYS020000170.1:0-11485 GCA_030587585.2 Candidatus Njordarchaeota archaeon | reverse complement strand
CGAGAGAAGTAAGATACAAAAAAATAAGAATAGAAAACCTTTCGAGACCCGGGGCCGGTGTTTTTTAGAGCCCCGTAGACACAAATAGCCGGCTCCGGGTGCTGTTGTACGACGAATTCAGTGTACCTTTGTTTTTTGTGCTCGGAGCCGGCTCTGGCCGTTGGGGCTCTCGGCCAGCCCCTGAGGCTGTGATTTGGTCCCGATGAATTGGAGGGATCGAGCCTATGAATTGGGGAACGATGACCGGTGTCTGTTTTCAGGCACACTTTGCACAGTGATGTCCATACAGAAACACCAATACACTATATACATTAGCAACAGACACCGGAAGAAGAGCCTCCATATAAAAAAAGGATTACGGATTATATCTTTAAAACAATCCTGCATTAATTTTGTTAGAAAGATCAATGATTTCTTTCTTGGTCAGCAAGTATATATTCTCTCCTCTCATATATTCCACAATTTTTTGGCTAGACACCCCACTAAATGCTACGAATAATAAACTATCTACAGCCACTCCACTTTTTCTAAAATTTTCTACCGATTTTTTGAAGTGTCTCAATCTCTCCTCTGTAACCTCAGAAAGAGTAATATATACCGCCAATGAGCTTCCACCCTCTTTGAGACAAACCAAATCAACTCTATTATCACCTACGACATAGTCAGACATGCTATCATATTTGTCCAACGTTAAATCCTGGCCCATAGCATCTTTAATTTCAATTTTTTTATCGATTTTTTCGAACAGTTCACGAATCAGCGCCCTAAATCTATTAGAAGAGATCATACCAAGTCTTCTAACTATGAACGTCGACTTTTTCTTTAGAACTTCTTCTAGCCTGCCATCCACAGTAGAGTAGCTAATTTTTTCTCCTGCTGGTTCTCCACACACAACCCCACCAAGAACATCTATTTTGTCGCCTATAATTATCTCAATATTTTTACCAATGTCCTCTCTTAATTTCTGCTCTAATTCTTTCTTGTGAGATTTTATGAACTCCAAATCTCTCGAATTAGCCGAAACTATCACTTTGTCAGACCCCAACTCAGATATCGCCCGTTTTAGGAACATATAGAGAATTCTCGTGTAGTCCCATCGTCTATCTTTCCCTTCCATAACATCCTTGATTTTCTTTGCGAGTATATCTCTGATAGCTCTTATTTTTGTGTCTTTCAGCTTTATTTTGTCTCCAATAAGATTTCTCATTTTCTCATCGACAAGCTTATTAAGGATAGTGTTCTTAATTATTTGTGCCTCCTGCTCAGCTTTTTCGCGGGCTTTTTGTTCGGCCTCCTTTATTATTGCTTCTGCCTCTGACTTAGCTTTTTCTATTATTTCCCGAGCTCTCAGCTCTCCCTCCTGAATAATAGATTGAACAAATGCGTCTAGATCACTCACTTAAAATCACCTCCAACAACAAATCTGCTATCTCTTCTAATTCTTCATCTTTTATTAGTCCTAAACGCTCCAGCTCTTCATCTTCGATATATTCCATCTCAGAAAATTTTTTTTCCATTTCCTCTTTATATTTTTCAACGATCTCCTTAACAATCCTGTCAATGTTCTCCTTACTCTGAATATCTCTAGCTTTAGCCTTAGCTTTTTCTATGATCTCTCTTGCCTGAATTTTTGCATCTTCGATTTTCTTCTTTACTTGACGCTCCACCGTGGAAACTTTTAAAAGCGCCCTCAAACTCAAAATAATACACCAAATTTACCATTGTATATCTAATAAACATAGGATATAATAGCACTGTATTTGTCTTATCAATCAACACGCTCCAGCTTCCAAAAAAAATCACACTATTTCAACCAACAGTTAAATTTTTCGAAATTTTTTCGATGAGATTGTATTTCTTCCCATGTGATGATGGAGGGGGCGGGACTCGAACCCGCGGCTTCCTGAGAAGTTCTCAGGCTTGCGAAACCTACGAGCTACCAGCTACTCCACCCCTCCATAAATCTTGGATACCTGCTAAATACTCAAATTCCGTATAGTTATTTCATAATAAAATTATGTTTTTTTAAAGTTTTTGTAGGTGATTTCGATGCTCAGTAATATCGCTAAGTATATGATCGAAAATCCAAGTAGTATACGTGAAATTATGGAGCTAGTTGCTCTATATGAAAAACATCCAGAAAAATTTCCTCGCCCCCTTATATACTTGGCTGGAGGATGGCCTCAGGACCCCCCACCGTCTATACTAAAAGAAAAATTTTTGGAGGTAATCCAAGAAAATGACCTTTGGAAACGCGGGGCCCGATACTCTCCAACAATAGGATTTCCAGACTTATTAGAGCTAATACCAGTTTATGAACAAAAAATTTTTGGCCGCAAAAATTTGGAAAACAAAAATATTGTCGTAGGTTTAGGGTCGACAGAACAGACCGCCGCTATATTCCGATTACTTCTAGATGAAGGAGATGAAATTATTCTTACTAAGCCTGGATATCTTAATTATCATAGACAGATATGCTTGGAGACGTCGCTAAAAGCAAAAATAAAATACTGGAGTATCATTAATGATGGAAAATTCGAACCATCTATCGACGATCTCAACGATTTAATTACACCACACACAAAAATACTGCTTATAACGACGCCAGGAAACCCGGATGGTCAAATATGGAATGACGCTATCCTTAAACAGGTTCATGAACTAGCCGAAGATCACAATTTTTATGTGATATTAGACGTCGCCTACAGGGCTTTTGTTTTTGGTAACATTCCAGATTCATTCCAGAGAAGTACTTGGGAGAAAGAAATATGGGTTTGCTCTTTTAGCAAAGAATTCAGAGCTCCAGGTTGGAGAATTAGCTATGTTATTATGCCCAACGAACTTGTACGAGCATTTAATACAATAGAGCAAGCACGTGTTCTAGCTCCAGTAAGCCCAGTACAGATGATGCTCATAAAATTATTTTCTGACGATTACGCACTAAAAGAGTTGAAAAAAGCTTATATTGCGGGGGCAAAGAAATACAGTGAAATTGCCTCCAACACTGTTAAAATTTTAAGAGAAATAGAATCCCTCGAGGTGCTAGAACCCCATGGGGGCTTCTACGTATTCTTCGATGTCAGCAGCATCAATCCCAACGATAAAATCGTATGGAGAGAACTTATCGACCAAAAACAGCTAGCTTTGGCACCAGGAACAGACTTTAATGGAGCTCGGGGCTGGCTTCGCCTATCATTTGCACCAGTTGTTGAGACTCCAGAAAAACTCTGGGAAGGAATAGAAAGACTAAAAGAATATATCGAAGAGAAGCGCTGTAGTTGTTAGTTAGAGTATCTTTTTTCATTTGGATAATATTTTTTCAACGAACCATTTGGGATCAAATTTTTTTAGATCTTCATATCTTTGACCAACACCTATATAGCTTATGGGCTTCTTCGTTACGTAGCATAGTGTTATGGCCGCACCGCCCTTAACATCAGCATCAACTTTTGTGAGTATACTGCAGTCTACTCCCACTTCTTTACTGAACCTTTCTGCTTGCACTACAAGATCGTTTCCCATCAACGCATCGACTACCAGACATTTTGCGTCTGGTGCTGTTACTCTTACAATTTTTTTCATCTCCCCGATTAGATCCATATCAGTACCTAATCGTCCAGCAGTATCTATTAGTACGGCATCTTTCTTCTTAGCTGTTGCGTGGGATACTGCATCAAAACCTACAGATGCTGGATCTGCACCATATTCTCTCTTTATCATGTGTACTCCGAGCTTCTTTGCGTGTTTATTTAATTGTTCTATTGCTCCCGCCCTAAATGTATCGGCACATGCTAGTACTACTGATAAGCCCTCTTTCTTCATCTTATATGCTAACTTAGCAATGCTAGTTGTCTTACCACACCCATTTGGTCCTAGAAAAACAACTACAAAAGGTTTCCAAGCCCCAAAAGTATTTTGTATATTTTCTTCTCTTCTTTTCTTAGCCAAGTTAACCAAATCGACTTGCGGGAGATTGAATATGGATAAAATTTCTTCTCTAAGTGCTTCGTGGACTATTTCTCTTATATTAGTTAGCCTCCTTACTATTTTTCCTTCCAATTTTTTTGACAGATCCTTAGATATCTCCCTTGCTACATGAGACGCCACATCAGCAGATATAAGACTAAGCTCAAATTCGAACATTATCTTGTTAAGGTCTTTTTCAGATATTTCTTTATGCACTACTTTATCTATAAGACTCGAAAAAGTTTTACGAAGAGACTCAAACAATTATCACACCTCTATTAACTAAGACTTATTTAAAGTCGTAATGTAGTTTTTTATTAATTGAATCAAAAAATATCGTAATAAGGTGATCGCTTGTCAGTTCTTGGACTTGATATTCTCCCAGACCGAAAGAACTTTTATGCAATAATTATCGATCAATCTACAGGTGCTACAGTATACCGAGGAATCATAAAGCGACAAGACTTACTTTCTCTTATAGATAGCTACAACGTAAGTATCGTTGCTATAGATAACATATTTGAGATATACGAATCGGCAGACGAGATTATTAGATTTCTCGAACAATCCAATGTTACACTTATCCAAGTAACAGGAGCCCCGCATCGCCAGAAAAAACTATCCGCACTTGCTAAGCAACATGGATTACACATAGGAGATAAGCTCTCCCCCGAAAAAGCTGCGGAAGTAGCAGCAAAACTTGCTCTGAAAAATGAGGGGGCCAGAGTAATTGCTATTAGAGAAGCAGTACTTATATCAGTCTCAAAATCTCGCCATTTTGGCCAGGTAGGTGGAAGCCATCAAAAGCAATATTTACGGAGCGCCGAAGCAAAAATAAAAACTGTGGTTAGATCAATAATAGATACACTCAAAAAAAACAATATCACATATGACACATTCGTAAGAGAAAGCGAAGGTGGCTACAAATCAGCTCGGATCATAGTTTATGCTCCACTTAAAGCTGTTAAAAAACATATTAAACCTACCGAGACAAACTGGTATCAAATACGAGTTGAGCCTATTAGACATGATAGACTAATGTTTCTTGCGTCTGATATTAGCATTGAGAGCGAAAGTCGAGGACATTACCTAATTGTTGGCGTTGACCCAGGCGACACGACTGGAATAGCGATAATCGATCTTAAAGGCCATGTTTTGTATGTAAATAGTCGCCGAGGTATTGGTGTGCTGGAGCTTATGGATAATATCTATAAGTATGGGCGTCCACTTATTATCTCTACGGATGTCCCAAAGATCCCTCACTTTGTTCAACAGATTTCTCAGAAATCCGGAGCAATAATTTTTAGGCCAAAGAAAATTGTATCCATAGTTAGAAAAAATGAAATTGTCAAAAATTTGGGTGTTAAGGTCGAGGACTCGCATCAGCGTGATGCATTGGTTGCTGCTTTTTTGGCTTATAAAAACTACGAAAAAAAATTCGCAAAGATAGACAATATTCTGAAATACATCCCCATAATAGACTCTGAAGAAGTAAAAGCTGATGTTGTTTACCATAATATCGACATAAGAACATCAATAATTAATCAGATATCGCGATTATTAAATCTCAGTCAAAAACGGAAAACCGACTATATTAGCCAGAGGGAGGTTATCTTACTTAAAGAAAACGCAATTCTACGCGATAAGTATGTCAATATAAAACGTCGAATCAAAGAATTAGAAAGCAAATTACGCTTGTTGCAGGCAGAACTTAAAGAAAAAGAAAAAGTTATAGCTGACCTCAATGAACAAATAAAAAAACTTAGGTATGAAAAAGAAAAATCTATAATAGACGAACTAAAGGCCGAGAATACGATCATAATGAGACTAACAAGCGAAAACAATCTATTAAAAAATACTATTAATCGCCTTGAGAAAAAAATTGTGGACCTAGAAAACAAAATTATATTATTAAGACGTATCTCCTCTAGACGCCCTGACGAAATAGTGATTAAAAGAATAGATCTGCTCACGCTAGATTCACTAACTCAATGGAACAAAGAATTTAGTTTGACTAAGTATGATATTATACTCACTAAGGATATAATATGGAGCAGAAAACTTGGCGAAATGCTTAAAAAAACATTAGGTATAATAATATACGACAAAAGTAGAATCCCCACAGAAACTTTAAGAAACCTAAAGGAACTGAATATTGCTATTCTCAATTTTGGAGACCTAAGCGATATCATTGATGAGAACCAGATAGTACAAACAGTTAAAATTAGCGAATTTACTGACAGAATGAGATCAATTATACTGGAATATCTCGACGATGCCGAAAGAATGTACGAGGAGTTTATTAAAGTGCTAGAGGAGTATAGAGAAAAAAGTCAAGAAGAACAAAAATAATATGATAAGAAATCTACGAACTTTTCTATTTGAAATATTTTCTATATAGCTTTGTACCTACGACGATGACAACTATCAATACCGACACAACGAACAATATTTGCCAGAAAATCTCTGGGATTGTTTTTTCTGGCGGCTTAGAATACTCAACTCTAAATACATATTTATCCGACTTATATTCCCCAAATTCTGAAACTATTGAGGCGTTTATGGTTAGCCATCTGGCGTCTTTATCCAATTTTTCAATCTCACATGATAGCGTGCTTAGATCGACATCAAGTGGTGTCGAGCTTCTCTTTATTGTTTCGTTATTCGCATTTAAAATCTCATAAGAAAGTTTTATATCTAAAATTTCTCCAAATCCCTGGCCTATAATAACATATACATCGCATGGCTCATCAGCATGAGGTTTTATTGGGGCTATATCCAAAATCGGATATACCGGCATGCTTTGCATTCCTTTCTCAATATACATGGACACATATTTACTTAACTCGCTTGCTGAGTCAAATCCAAAGTCTTTCCACCAAATCCATCCGTTCTCATCCATCACTATGATTAATGGCAGACTCAACGAGAAGTTATCCTTGGTGATAAATTCTACAAAAGTACCAGTGAATGTCCCATTATCTATACGTGTCTTATTGTCATATGTAAACAAAATGTTGCTAGTTGTATTATACTCAGTAATATTAGCACTATTTGATACGTCTACGAATACCACAGCTACGTTCGAATTATTCCCAATAATAACGTTTATGTTTTCTAATGCATTTTGAACAGTATAATTATCAGAACCGTTAAAATATGCTACAATATAAAGATCATAATCCAGATCCGATAGTATATCCAATGTTCTATTGTTCCCAAAATCATAAACCTCAAATTTTGTTATGGATCCGTATAATATATGGCGCGAAAATTTCGGCCCATACTTGTCGTAGACATAGTCTATCTCAGACACTGGTACTATTGATCCATTGTATTCGTTTATACTACTTTCCAGTTTTGAAAAAAACATTTTTCGGGAAGGGATATAAGTCAGGTTTGCGCTTTCATTGTTCTTTATAGCGTCAATATAACCCAAATAGCTATCAATATCGGACATATTGATCTGCTGGATGTCAGAAATAGAAACCGTCCCGTTGTACACCATGTATAAGACATCATCTACCGAACTAAAATTCAGACACGACCCGTTGGATAGAACTACCTTAACAATGGGAACTTCAGAAACATTAGCATCCTTCAGATTATCGTAACGTGACACATGCCTTGCTTGAAAAACCCCGATACTATTTCGATATCCATATCTTCCCTCAACTAAGACATTTTCTCCTACATACATATCCCAACAACATATCAATGGTACGAACAACAAAACAGCTATAAACAAGGTTACACGTACGTTCATTGCTATCACACTGTTACTATAGATTACGCAAATTTTTACTAATAATAAAAACTTGTGTGCTTATAGTATTATCTGAATTCTCTGTTTTAAGTCCTGCGGCGGCTTCTGATCTAGTAACCAGTATATCAAAGACATAACAAACAGTGCATTATCTGATTTGAACAGGTTTTCTTGTTTTAATATCTCCCATGTGGAAACCGTAACAATTTTTCCGTTACCATATCTTGTCGCACATGCTAAAACAGCATTTGGAGGAATATGCTTTTCTTCGCTTCTGACCAAAACATCTATCGGCGCCATTCGCTTTTGTGCCAATTTAAATGAGCCCGAATTCACAAAAGTCAACTCTTCTATGCCCATAACGGCTTCATGGTTTCTATTTATGTTCTTAGTAGTTATCTCAAAACTACTATCATTCCTAATTTTTTCTGGAGCAAAATATATTCCAAACTCTTCCAAAAGCGCCATCAATGAATCAAAAAAAGGTGTGCTCTCAGCATCAACCATTGCTAACAATCGGTGTCCTGAGCGGATATGTTTCAGTAGTATATCTCGCTCGTCTATATCATACTTCTCAAAACGCTTACCAGCAATCATTATCAATCTTCCTTTAGATAGTTCATCCGATGCGATCTTTGGTAGGTTATAGAGCTTTAAGCCCATCTGCTCGATAAACATAGCAAAAAACTCTAGCTCTTCAGCTGATCTTTCAGATGTTTCCATTAGTATTGCACTCAATATTATCCCCCGTTATTATCCACAACACAAAACAAAAAATTACGATGACAATGTTCTTTCAAATATTTTTTATTGAATTATTTGTCTTTAAAAATATTATTCGAGGTGATGTGGATGATAGTACCCGATGAAGTAATACTAGTGCTTCTCTTATGGATATTCTTGTCAATATTTACAAAAACATATCTGATAAGACGCTTTGGACTCAATAACTTATTAGCATGTTTAATACTAGCAATAATATTTGTAGGAACTCTCATTATAGCATTGGCCGTACTTTCGTTCCTTTTCTTATATGCCAGCGTAGTAGCGGTCATCGTTGCTACTTGGATACTCTTCTTAGCTGCGCGTTCTTTTATTGATACAGACGATTGGCGAACTAGAGAAAACGTATTGTTTGCATCTGTAGCGGTTACTTACCTAGCCTTTTATATATTGACTATCATAATTAATGCAATCTCTTCTGCTCTATGATGATCCATAAATATCATTCAATATTTCCTTTAAGATAATTTTTTTCAATTTATCTATCTTCATTCTGTAGGGTACTTGAGCACCACCAATTTTTTCTCCAAGAACCCCATATGTTCCCCCGATTCTCGAGATTATTTTTTCTAAAATACTTGTTATATTATGGTCTCTGGACCTGGCTATAATCCTATAATAGCTGGTGTTTTTTTCTTTTTTCTTTGACGCAACAAATACTATATCGGCGCCTAATTGCAATATTGTGTTAGCAACAACAGATTCAAAACCCCCGACATGTGTTACCACAACCACTTTGTCTTCTATCTTTCTTATTATCAAGCGCTGCATTGCTTTTAATACTGCCATAATCTCAGACAAATCCTTAATCTTGTGCTTTTTAAGAGCTCTCACCAAAAGCTCGTAATCTAGTCGCGAGCATATCTTATCCATATAGTAAAAAGTCATTTCCGACGCTGTACTGAAAAAAGCTGTATCACTAAGTATGGCTGCTGCTACCAGATATATCAAATTTTTATCTTCCAAGATACCGTCAAGCATGTCTGTGTTTTCTGCCAAGTAAAGCAAGATCTCTACGGTTGATGATGTACACGCATAGAAAGTCTCTACATTTTTAATACTCTTCGTTACGTGATGATCCAACGCATAAACTTTAAGTGCATTTTTAGATATCTTCCGCATATCTACAGAAACGAATCTATTTGGATCACTCATATCGAGCAATATAAGAACGTATGATTTTGGCGTATTTTCTAGTCTACTAATCTTATAGCTAAGGTCAAGATACTCTAAGAAGTCTCTCACTTTTCTGGAGATTTTATCTATCAACACATATGCTTCTGCTTCTGGCTTTGCTCTTTTCAAAATAGAAAGAAATACTTGTGTCGAAGCCAATGCGTCAAAATCAGCATTTTCATGGGACGCTATAACGTATGTATCTATTTTTTCAGATACTATTTTTCGCCAAAAATTTATTAATTTCTCTCTCGATTTCGTTAACGAACACATCTGCTATCTCCTTAGCGATTCTATCTTGTTCGGCTACCTTTCTGGATAATGGTGATATTTCTAAATCTACTTTTAAGTCAAATATCAATAGTACCCCATTTTTGTTCTGTTCAATTCTTGATAAATCCATGTCTATCAAAAAAACAATAAAACGCCGACCTACTTCGCTTATTAGCTTTCTATACGATTTTTCTTCGGCTTTTTCTATTATGTCTGCTAGCACTCCCTCTGTTAAATGTGCTGCATTCTGAATTGCTATTTTTTTTCTAAATTTATACACTACCATTAGTGTTCCATCATATTATTTAGGCTCCTTGAGTTGCCCTAGCTGCTTCTAGTTTTTTTGTTATTTCGGCTAATCGTCGTCTAATTTCCCTAGCTTGTGTTTCCAATGTTTTTACTCTTTCTTTAAGAACCTCCTTGTCCTCGCTAATCTCATTTATCAGATCATCTATTTTTCGTTTGACCATAACATTTGCACCCAAAAATTGGAACGCGTATTCTTCTCCCTTTTCTTTTACTTGATTCATTATTTTCAACGCATTATCTACCTCTATTAGTCTCTGCTTGTATACACGAAGATGTTCTTCAAGCAATAATAACTGCTGTTGAAGCATTTGAGCTCTTCTAATATCTTCCGAACTCATCTTCTATCTCCTCAATAGTCGCCAATATTAATGATATCCATCTTAAATAGCTATTTATTGCTGCCCTCAAACTAACCAGATCTTTAGAACAAATTTCTATTTTTAAGGATCCATCCTCAGCAATAATCTTCACATTAGACCTATAGCTCGGCGGATTGATTGTTTCTGGCTTTAATGCCTTGAAAAAAATATTACAATGTCTCTCATCCCCGAACTCAATACATATTTCTATCCTACCCTGCGGAGTATCACTTTCTCTATCGCTATTCTCATCAGTAAACTTTTTTGATACCAAAATTCAAGCACCGTTCCATCAGCATGATCCTTTATCAATGCCTCGCATATTTTCCCAAAATAGCCCTCACAAGAATCTCCATAAAACAGATCATATAAAAAACCCCATAATTTACGAGATTTTTCTGACACTCCTATCGGGGTAAGCCTGCAGCCAATAAAAATTCCTCCCCTATCTCCATAAACAAGATCACCGATCACTACCTCACCATACTCAACGAAATATCCCTCCTCTAAAAGCTTATAAAATCTCAATAAAGAAGGCCTATTCCCTCTGGAAAAAACAACAACAAACGATTTAAATCCACTCTTCTTAACAAAAAATGCGACCTCATCAAGACTCGATTTCCCTCTACGAAAAATAGGAACACCCAAAATCGCCGACATTCTACTCATAAAGCGTCTCGTAGAAGACAAAACGCGAATAGACGACGTCAAAACCAAACTAGGACATATTACGATACTCTCCCTTTTCTCGGCCGTGGCATCTTTCTCCATTTAACTTTCTCCTCCTCTCCCTCTACTACAAAACAATCAATACCCTTCATCTGATCCACCCTTTCTAACATTTTATCTTCAA
>JAUQYS020000150.1:0-2009 GCA_030587585.2 Candidatus Njordarchaeota archaeon | reverse complement strand
CCATCAATCAAACCATCATCGTCAGTATCATTATCAAGCGGATCAGTACCATTACTGACCTCCCAACCGTCACTAACACCATCATCGTCAGTATCATTATCAAGCGGATCAGTATTGTATTGTCCTTCTTCCCATTCGGGCAAGCTATCGTTGTCTTGATCGTCGTAGAGATACGTTGGGTATATGAGAGGATAATAGTCTATGCTGTCGTTATCTATATAATAGGGTGTGTCTCCTATTCCATCTGTGTTGTTGTCTGTACCATTATAATCGCTCCAATAATTGCCAATGGTTGTGTAATTAAAGTTATTTGCTGAGAGATCGTATGCATTTTTATTGTTCTGGAAAAAGTTGTTCCAGTATATTGTATTGTTTTCCGTGTTTTGGAGGTATATGCCGTACATCGAACATTTGGATACATTGTTATTGTAGACTATATTATCTATGCTTGACATAATAGATATTCCGTTTTGTCCACCGCTTATATCGTTGCCAAGTATTTCGGATCTATTAGTTTTAAAGAATGTTGTTCCATTGGTCGTGTAGGATAAATCATTTTCTTCGACGACAACATGTGTACTATACAATGCATGAACTCCATTTTTGCTGTCTATATAGTTATGGAGAATATGAACGCTATCCGATGAATCTATATTTGCTCCAAAAAGATAGGCATCTAGTATATTATCTTGGATAATTATGCTTGTAGAGCGATATATCCATGCTCCATAGTAAGATAATGAGACATTATTGCATCTGAATGATATGTTCTCGGAATATCTGGTACCCATGGAATATGACCCTCCCTGAAACGAACTATTAATAACTTCATCACCAAAACAATGCATCAAATGAACAGAATATGTAGCGCCAATAATTGCAACTTTTATTACTCTTGATGCGTTTACCTGTATTAGTGATATGGCTCGGAACCCACTATTTATCGTGACGTTCCGTATTGTGCAATTATTAGACATTGTTATTATTAATTGACCTAGTTTTTGGTTTTCTATTAGAACACTTTGATTATATATATACAGGATAGGTTCATCGTTTAGTGTGTTGTTTTCTATTATATGTTTTACTGTAGAATCTTTTCCATAGATTTCTATTCCTCCCCCGTAGAGTGTATTATTTATAATTTTAACATTGCTTGACGAATATAGGCGTATTCCAGGATACGACTTTGGTGTTCGAATCCAGCTATCATTTACTGAGCAGTTATGTGCGCCATCAAAATATATCCCCCACCATGTCTTATCTATTTTTGATCTTTTTATTGTGACATTATTAGATCCTTGAACGCATATCGCATAAGTATAGCTATTGTTGAATATAAGTCTATCCAAAAACACATTATTAGCGTAATCTATTCGTATTGTTCTCGAAGTGTTAAAGAATGAACAATTAACGATAACAATATTATCTGCTTTGATATCAAGCCCAAAATTGTTACCATATCCAATATAATCAATTTCGCTGTTCTCGCCATAAAACACAGCACCGCTTTCCGCGATTATTTGATAATAATACGATGTGTTATAAGATGTTATAGTCGAGTTAATTATTGTAAGATTCCCTCCAGAAGCCACATTTATTACAAATTGGCCATCATAACCAATATTCATTCTTATTGTCGATCTCCTTAGAATCAGCGCCCCGCCAGATTGTATATTTATGCTCCCGTTTATAACTAGATCCTCGTCTTCAACGATTGTTATGTCGGAGATATTCCAGTCACCTGAAGCTGGAGGCGCCGTACCAATAATCGTTCTAGGTTGTATTTCTACTGCTTTTGAGCTGACGGAATAGAAAGCAACGGAAATCAAAGTGGCTACTAGCAACAAAAATAGTAGATTTAAAAGTTTGCATTTATTACCCATTCATTACACCACAATGAAATGAAAAAAAATAAGAAACAAAAAATATATTAAAATTTTAGGTCGAAAAGACAAATTCGTAAAGATACAAGGAAAAATAACTTCAATAAATAGTTTAATTAAAGTTGT
>JAUQYS020000130.1:0-3277 GCA_030587585.2 Candidatus Njordarchaeota archaeon | reverse complement strand
TACAAACGAAGCATATATTGTAGTAGAGACTATACCTACAGCGGTGCCTGCACCAGAATTTGACTCTCTTGTAGTAGCACTGGCAATTCTATTGACATCTCCAGCATTTGCATATTTGATAGCGAAAAGGAGAATTATATAATGAAAAGTAGGAGGTGATGAAAAAATGAAAAAAATTAAATACGGTTTGGTTTTATTTGTGGGTTTAATTATGCTTATGTCTGTATCTGCCAATAACTGCAATAAGTATGTGATTGATGGTGATTTGAGTGACTGGGGTCTTGATCTGACTCAGGACTGGTCTGTAAATGGTACTTGGCTTCCAAACCCTGGAGTATATTTTGTGGTTGAGGATAACAGAGACCCGAGATATGGCGTTCCTCCAATGGGAGTACATATCAAGGGTGTTGGAAGTTATTATACTACCTACGAAGAACCAAAGGTTCAGAAAAGGGATGGTAGTTGGATTATTGAACCTTATGGAAGTGATTATTATGATATAGAGGCAATATACCTTGATCAGGATGATGATTGCATATATGTTGCCGTTGTTACGGGGGAAGACCCAGATGCAACAGGTGATGCAAGACCGGGAGATTTAGCACTAAACTTGGATGGCGATCCAAATACTGGCGAATACGGATACGAATATGGAATCAAATTAGGTACACAAACGGGTTTGGAGCAGTTTGGTATCTATTCAAATCCCGATTGGCAAGAGCCATACTACATACCAATGAACAGACCCGGAGTGTTACTATCAGGAAATAAAGTGGGTAAAGCCACCGGAAAATATGTAGACTCGGGAATCTATGATAATGGTTACACGAATTACATAATAGAACTGGCGATTCCAAAATCGGCGGTAGGAAATCCAGGGCACGTATCGATTTATAATCTACATCTCTCAGAGGGTTGCGGTAACGAACATATACCAGCGGCGGAGTTTCCGATAGTTTTGTCTATGGTATTGCTATTAACATCACCAGCGTTTGCGTATCTATTGTATAAGAAGAGACATTAAGATTTTTTCTTTCTTTTTTCTTAAATTTATTAGAAAAATTTATATAGAATATATATTCTACCCCTAACTTCTAAGTCGAAGGTTTTTGTTTTAAATCCCGGCTTTTCTATCTTCACATTATACATTCCCCTATCTAAGTCAACTTCAACAGCACCATTTTCATCGGTCCTGTAAATGACATCATTTATCCTCACTATTGCATCACTAACCGGAGATCTATCGGCATCCATAACCGATATTTTTATCTTACCTTCGATTGGAATTTTGGGCAGATCTACAATAAATTCACTCTTTGTTATGTTGGGTTCTATCATTACTGTTTTATTCTCCATAGCACTTAGATTAGTGGCCACATAGATTCTACATGTGGATCCAATTCTTTTTATTCTTGTGATGGTACCGTTATAGGCTTTATAAGGACATCCCCAGTTTATTGCTGGCATCACAGCGATAACTGTAGCTCCATTAACTGGTTTGTTGTTGTTATTGATAAATAATAGATCAATTACATCGATATCCCTCCTGTATACATTTACTGTTATATTTTTCATCAATCTGAAGTGCTTTGCTATCTCTTCCAAACTAGCAAATGTCATGCCTCTTGATTTTGCGTATTCTATGACATCTAAGATTCTATTTATATACTCTGGTTTACCTATATCACAGGATCTCCAGAGAAACACGCAGATATCATCATTTCTCGTTACCGAATCAATTGTAGACTTCCACTCTGAAATGATATCCTCAATATCGAATTGGGGTCTAAGATAAGAACTCTTCGGATTCGATACGGGAATCAAAACTAATGATGTCTCATTTCCATGATAGTAGATAAATCTTGGATATCTGAGACCTTCTTGATTAAACTCCTCAATTGGTGGATTTACAGATGTAGCCTCGATGAAAAGTATATCTTCATCTATCGATGCCTTTATTGTGTCTAAATTATATTGCAGATTATCAGGTATAATACCAGTTATTCTTATATTATAGTCTGCCTTAGCGTTTCTTGTCATATTTTCTATTTTTTCTTTTTGAATAGAAAATGAATCAAAATGTTTATAGACAAATTTCTCATAGCCAATAACCTCGATTCCGTAGGAGAGTAATTTATTCATGAGCGTTTTATTTATTTCGTTTCCTCTCATATTTACACCTTCGGTATAGAATTCAGCTGTACCGAATTCATCTAATTTTTCATAGGCATTAATGGTGAAATTCAATTTTACATCTTCTAGAGTATTGAATTTATCTAGGTAACTTGTCAGAATGATAGGTATGATTCCATTGGGATAAGGGTATCTTTGCACAGAAAGATAGGTATCAACATTCTTTTTTATTGTGTTCTCATCACCTACGGCTATGTACCTAGTTATATGTAATCTATCCCCCGGTTGTATGAATCTCTGGAAATCTACGTTTATCTGACTATAATTGTAGGTTGTACCTCCCTGATATGATATACTACTGGGATATGGAGATGTTTTATCATACTTTATGTATATTCCTTTTTTTCCATCATTGAAGAAAATACTACCAAACTTCTTATTCTTTATTCTCGAATAGTCCTCAGAGGGATAAACCCTTTTCTTCTTCTCAACACCGTGCCAATCCTCATATGTGAAATAAGAGAATGGTAAGAAACTTAAGGTTGAGATATACAGATTCATGGGTAAACTAGCCTGTAGCCAGTCATTTGCTACTATAATTTCATTCTTTATTGCCTTTTCATAGAATGTATATTTAACTATCAGAGTTGCCCAGTTTTCATTTTCACTCTTTAATACCCTTTTGTAGATTATCTGGTTATTGGAAATGAATGTTGAGAAATTCATATCTGAGAGCGAGTAGTCTGCGATTCTGTCAATATAGGATCTGCCATACCACGAAATCTTCATGTAATCTGTGAGATACCCTTCACCCAGAAAGTTCTCTCTTTTATCCCCCAAGTATCTAATACCCGGTGATGTCTTGCTTAGTCTTATTTTATATGTAGATGTTTCAATTAGGAAGTCTGACCCGGCATCTTTTATTTCGGGATATGTTTCATTAAAAACCACATCGGAGAGTATCTTCACGGTTTTAATTTCATATTTTGGAGGCGTGTATTGAAAGATATCAAAGTGTTTGCTCGAAGTATAGACCTTATCTAAATTTTTGTTATATTGAATCTTCAAATCTCTTTTTTTTGCTCTGAAATTTTTTAAGACCCTCCCAGAGGAGATATAGTACTTTATATTAAATTTAGAATAC
>JAUQYS020000124.1:0-1823 GCA_030587585.2 Candidatus Njordarchaeota archaeon | reverse complement strand
GCTAGACGTATAACATATCTTAGCGAGGACATGGAAATGATGCGTTTAACATCTGATCATAAGTTAGGTGACGCTCAAATAAAAATACTCTCGACACCCGGCTATACCCCGGGAGGAATTACTGTCCTATATGGCGGAGCAATATTTATCGGCGGTATAGTTTATGGTGGATCCAAGGGCTTAGAGTTTCCTCGGCAACCATATGACAAAAAATTGTTACTTGATTCGCTCAGAAAGATAGCGGGTTTGGAGTTTGATTCGATATTTCCAGCATATGGAAAGTACATAATTAAAAATGCTAAGCAAAAATTATCCGAATTTTTATCGGCAGCAAATAAAAGCTGAATTATTGAAGATTTAGGGATGCGAGATGTTATATATGAACCTAGTAGCTATAATGAGATAGCTTGTCTGGTGACGGAATAGTGGGTGGACTAGATGGCATCACTATAGTAATACCAACATACAATGAAAAAGAAAACATATCAATAATCATTCCCCAGATATGTAAGGTACTAGGCAAAAAATACAGGTATGAAATATTTATTGTTGATGATGACTCTCCCGACGGTACTTGGAAACATGCTCAATCTATGGCGTCGATGTATCCTGTTAGGGTCTATCGGCGTATAGGAAAAAGGGGTTTAGCATCAGCAATAATTGAGGGGATTATACGGGCTAAATATAAAAACGTTATCGTTATGGACGCTGATTTGCAGCATCCTCCAGAGGCATTGATCAGGATGATATCCGCACTGAAAACAAGAGATTTGGTAATAGCGAGCAGATATATGCCAGGAGGTGGTGTTAAAAATTGGAGTAAGATAAGGCTACTTATATCTAGAGGAGCAATTTTTTTGGCGCATTTGCTCTTGCCCAAAACGCGTAGAATATCAGATCCTATGTCTGGATTTTTTGGTCTTAAAAAAGATATTATTCGTAACACTCGGCTAAATGTTTTGGGATACAAAATTCTTCTCGAAATAATTATGAAGGGGAAATATAAGTCGATTATTGAGGTTCCGTATGTTTTTGGTGTTCGTGCCTACGGTGAAAGCAAGTTATCGACTGTAACTATTATGGACTATATAAGGCATCTTGCTATTTTAATGATTCAAACAGGTTCAATGAAGAAAATATTCTCATGTATTATTGCTCTTCTTATTGTTTTGGGATTTTTTGTTAGATATTTTCGGTGAGGCGCGGATAGGCAATATGGCGGAAATAATGCTATAAGCTTGTAATAAATTAGTTATTATCATGTTTAAGTATCGAGCGAGATGATTTAGTGGCGATTGTTGATGCCTGTACTAGATACTACTCTAAGTCGTCTTCAGAGGTATCTAAACAAGAAAATAACAATAGAAGAGCTAAATGATCTACTATTCAGAGTTGGTT
Organism: Candidatus Njordarchaeota archaeon; assembly: GCA_030587585.2. Classification (GTDB taxonomy): domain Archaea; phylum Asgardarchaeota; class Njordarchaeia; order Njordarchaeales; family Panguiarchaeaceae; genus Panguiarchaeum. The sequence goes on along the minus strand of JAUQYS020000124.1, from coordinate 425 downwards.
TTGAATTAGATTCCGCTAAAGAGTCGCAGGAAGACTATGAACTAAAAATAGAAATAACGCCAGATAGGCCTGATTGCTTGTCGACGATTGGTCTTGCACGTCATCTTAGGCTATATCTCGGAATTGAAGGCCCAAAGAAATACACGTCTACAGATGTGTCTGAATACAAGATATATGTGGATCCTAGTGTAGAAAAAATAAGACCTTATATAGCTGGATTTGTAGTGAAAAATTTGAGTATTTCCGAAACGGATTTGCTTGAGCTTATTTGGACTCAAGAAAAACTTCACGATACCTTCTGTAGGAATAGAAAAAAAGCATCAATAGGTCTGTATTCGCTTAGTAGGATATCATGGCCTTTAAGATATTATGCGGAGGATCCAGACAAAATAAGGTTTGTTCCGCTAGGTACCGACGAGATATTA
>JAUQYS020000034.1:0-2532 GCA_030587585.2 Candidatus Njordarchaeota archaeon | reverse complement strand
TATTACAGTATTATCCGAATCACACAAATAAACACCAACTTGGTTCTCAATAAAGTCGTTGTATTTAACAGTGCAGTTTGGAGAGTAATATAATGATATGCCGTCATCATGGTTCCCGGAAATAGTATTGTACATTACTTCGGCAAAGTCCGCGTGATCCAGGTATATGCCCTCATAGTATTTGCTATTCTTTAAAGTGTTATTCATAATTTTACAGTGAGTCGACGATTTAACATCAATGTTACGTTCACTATTATTTGCTATCCTGTTGTTTGCAATATAAGTATAGTTTGAAGATTCTAAGCGTATCCCTCTAAGTAACAAGCCCGATATGTTGTTATATGTGAAATTATTGTAGTTTGAGGAAATAACCCGAATGCCAAAACGATATTTGGTATCATTATAGCATATGCTATTATTAGTATAAGAATTATTATTCGAAGACGTCATATATAAACCAATAGCATAGGTTATGTTGTTTTTAGACATAACATTATTGTATGACTTTTCGAGGTATATAGCATAGCAGCTAACATTTGTTATTGTGTTCTGCGTGATAAGACTACTATTTGCGGAATATAGAGAGACTCCGTTATATCCATCACGAATCGTTGTGTTTCTTACCGTCGCATTATTCGTGTTAATCCAGAGCCCAGTATGATCCGCATTTGTTCCCCATTCATATCCAGCATAGCGAATCTCACTATCCTCGATTCTTAGTTTTGCGCCGCTAAATATCCTTATATAATAATTATTTTCGGCGATATAAGCCGTTATTTTTGATCCCAAAACAGTAAAGTTCCCATACACATCTATGCAATACTCACCATCTGTCGATAAATTCATATAGAGATTGCTATTCTGCAATATCAGAGTACCATTCTCCTCCACTATTATGCTACCATTAATTATAAGCGTCATATCCTCCACGATCGTAGTATCATTTATCACCCAATCACCACTCGACGGTGGTGGAGTCCCATTTATATCCCTGATCTCCAGTCTAGCTTCTGGGTGCCGCGCCTTTCCACCATCAGTAGGAGGCATAATCTTCCATGAAGACCAATGATCATTTTTCCCAGTCAAACTAGAACAAAACACAACGATGTCTCCAAGATCGTTTATGTCAAGCCCAGAAGCACCGTCGAGAACATCAGTATTGGCACTCAGATCGGGCATACAGAAGTTGCTAAGAAACAAGATACGAACACATAAAACAAGAATAAGACATGTTGCCACCCTCCTCGTTTTCCCCACAGACATTAACACGACATAAGAATAAATTCAACTTTTAAAAATGATTTTCACATAAACCACAAACAGTATTATTTATAAACAAAAATACAACCAAAAATTTTTCGTAACACCAACCAAGCGAAAAGATACTTAATAAAACTCAACCTAGTAATAGTTGGTTTATGTCTCAAACAACAAAAACAATGCCAGACATATATTGACAACTTAGTTCGGCCTCACACTAAAGAGATCATCTCAATCCAAATCTGGACGAAAAGCAACAAACGACAAATCAAGATACCAATATAGCTACAATTCACCAAAATAGATAACTTCACATCCCAAGAGAAATGCTAGACATATGAGAAGAGTCCCGGGCCACATCTACCCTAGATACCCCGCCAAACACGGGGCTCTAGGAATTCGACCCGGTATTCTATATTATTATAATTTATTTTTTACTTTTAAAATTTTTCGCTTTTGGTGCGAAAAATGCTAGATAGCGGCTTTGTTTTGGCCTTGGATACCAGCGGAGATTGGAAATTTATTGCTGGTGTTGTTATAAAATACATGGCAATATTTGATATCGGAAGACATATCGCAAGTATTAATCACAGACTAAGGAAAAAAATAATCATACGTGTTCTTAATTATATCGACAAAAATTGCTATGGCATTTGTGTTAAGACCGATCTCCGACAAAAAGTGAGGAAACTAAGACTGGCAAAAAACCGAAAAAAATGGGCATGGGAGTATGGAGTATTCCTAGAACTAAAAAGAATAGCACTTCACCTAAAAAGTAGGGGACTATGGCCGATAACCGAAGTATATGCCGATGGCGAATTTCAGCACTTTACAAGACAAATAGCAATAAACTTTAATACTAACCTAATAAGAATAGGAAAATACCCAGAAGTAGTGCTTGCGGATATACTAGCATATACCAACTTCGCACAGCGAAACATCGTAAGAAAATTCAAAAACATCGTAGAGCTATAATTGGTTGCTAAATCCAACAATACAGACAGCATAACTTTGCTTCTCCATTTTAAAGCACTTAAATTCCCGCAACCTAGATCCTTCCTCTTTCGCTATTGTAACTAAAAAAGATACTCAAAAACTGACATGCAAAAAATATAAATTATAATTTGCCTTTTTTCTTTAGCAAAACTACTATCGATATCGCTAAGGCTATTATTATAGCTGCTGATACTACTATTAGCAGGATGTATGATGCTATAAGACTTTTTACATTAATGTGTATTTCGCATACAGCTATGTTGCCCGCCGCATCTT
>JAUQYS020000391.1:0-1732 GCA_030587585.2 Candidatus Njordarchaeota archaeon | reverse complement strand
CCAAGAACAGTAAGGATAAAAATGACTCTAACAATAAAGTGTGAGGACATTCGGAGGGGAGAAACTATTAGGTGTTGGCTTCCCTTCCCGAGAATAGATAACCAGCAACCTTATGTTCGTTTGATAGATTGTTTCCCTAAAAAGTATATTTTGGCACCAAAGGATCATCCACAACGTACAATATATTTCGAACAAAAAAAGAAGACCGATGAAAGCGATCTAATTTTTTGGGTCGAATATGAATATAAAATTCACGCATTCTACAAGAAAATAAATCCTAACAATGTAGAACCATATGATGAGGAAAGCGAACTTTTTTTGAAATATACATCAGAACAACCGCCACACATAATTCTTAGTAGATACATGAGGAATCTAGCGGCGGAAATTATCGGAGATGAAACAAATCCGTATATAAAAACCAGAAAGATATACAATTGGATAACCGAAAATATGACCTACACATATGTCCCAGAGTATTCTACATTTGAAAGCATCTCGGAATATGTTTCACAAAATCTGAGGGGAGATTGTGGATTTCATGCAATATTATTTATAGCTCTTTGTAGAGCAGCTGGTATTCCTGCAAGGTGGCAAAGTGGGTGGTATTCAAATCCACTTTCTGAAGGACCATCACCCCATGACTGGGCTCAGTTTTATATAGAGCCATATGGCTGGCTATACGCTGATTTATCTTTCGGCCGGTATTGGAGAAGCAAAAATAAAAAGATCTATGAATTTTACTTTGGAAATATCGATAGCTTTAGGACAATATTTAATATGGGCATAATGGAGCAATTTTATCCACCTAAGAAATATCTTCGATCAGACCCTGTTGATAACCAGAGAGGAGAAATAGAAACGGATCGAGGCAATATTTATTATGATAAATTTACATATTCGCTTAGATATTGCTAGAAGATTATGTTTGATAGCAAATTTTTATATACCATTTTTATTACATATATGGGTGATCAAATGAATATAGGAATGTTATTTAAAGTACTAAGAAATCTATGGCTAATCAAATTATTCTCAAAGAAAAATAGAATAAGAATAGTGAAAGAAATAAAAGAGAGACTGTTAATGCCGCTAGATGAGCAATTAAAATATGTAGTGGAGGATTTTAAGGTTGCTATTCGTGAAGCTGATTTCGTAAGAAAGTACTATCCTGAGCTTCTAAGTGTAGAGGATCCGGAAGATTTTTTGAGCATTAGAATAACTCCAGAGTATCCAGAACCTACATATTTTACTCAATTTGAAAGTAAGATTCTGACATATTCGCTTACAAGCGGTACAACATTAGGAAAACCCAAAAAAATTCCCATTCCGCTTACGAAAAAGAGCCTAGAAGTTCTTCTAAAAGCAAATATGGCGTTCGTAGCTTTAGCGAATCTAGATAAAGAAAAATATTTGTTTAGGAGGTCTTTTATGGTTGCTGAGCCGGGTTTGGCGTCGGAAAGGTATGCGAGCATAGTGAAGATGACTTCCAAAAAAATGAGGTTACTAGTACGTGGGAAAGATGATATCGAGGGATTTCTAAGAAGAACAAAAGAAAAATTTGACTGCGTAATGGCTGAGCTTCCCTGCGCCATCAAAATTCTTGATTATGTAAAAAAGTATCCTGACAAATTTTATGATGATTTGGTGTTCCTTTTTGGTGGTGATATTCTGTCTAAGCAGCAGTTTGAATATATGAAGGAGGTAAGGGATTCAACTGGGATAAATTTTG
>JAUQYS020000369.1:0-9539 GCA_030587585.2 Candidatus Njordarchaeota archaeon | reverse complement strand
CTTCATATTTTGAAAACAAAATTATAATACCTAAAGAAAAAGTAATGTTTATACCATTAAATGATGAATCTGAAGCATTTTATTTGCTGGCGATCCTTAATTCAGCGATAGTTAAGCTTATTGTTGCTTGTGTGGCTGTTGAGCAAGCTATTGCTCCTCGTGTGGTGGAGTTTTTGAATATACCAAAGTATGATGAGAAAAATGAGCTTCATGTATTGCTTAGTAAGTTGGGCAAGCAAGCATATGAGCTAGTATTAAAAAAGGATGCTGACTCTAAAGAAGAGCTAAAGTCTATTAAAGAGAGAATCAATAAAATTGTGGCTGATATCTATGGTATATCTGATGAAGACTTGGAAGAAATAAAAAGACAGTCACAACAGTAATATTTTCTGTCATTACCAGAGGCTACGAAGAAAGAGATGTTAGTATATTTATGATTAATGTTTTTCTCTTAGATGTGGCTTAATATGTGCTTATATGATGGTTTGTTTCCTAGATATCTTCCGACTAGGTTTGAGGTTTTGTCTCAGCCAATAATATCGGATGGTTCTATACTTATAGCTAGTTCGAGGGCGCTTATGCATATACTTCTGGCTCAGCTTAAGATTGTTGATGCTTTATCCAGCGAGGTAATAACGAGTCAGGATAAGGTTGCTAGGGGTGATTTCTATAGTGCTGTGAATAAGTTACCTAGGTCGCTGAGATATATGATTGCACGTCGAATGCTCTTAATGTATAGAGAGGTATTGGGTGGTCTCTATGATGTGATAGAGAACGCTGCTAGTAAGGAGCTGGATTGGAGAGAGCGTGTAGGGGAATACATTGACAATCTTGGTGATTTTGATGCATTACTACTGGCGAGGATTATGTCTATTGATGAGGCTGATCCTTCGGCGGCTAGGGAGGGGGTGAAGGAGAAGATAACTAAGTATGAAGACGTCGGAAAATTGAAGAGTAATATTATTCGCTATATTACTGGCTCAAGGAGCTTAGATAAAGATAAGGTATTTGATAGAATTGAGGAGTTTTTGGGGATGGTTTATCGCGGTGAAGATGTTGGGGTCATCAAAGCAGAAAAGAGGGGTAGGCTTTGTGCTATGCTTGCTGGAATAATCGATATAGGCTATGTTTATCTTTCTGGCGTGTCCAAAATAATGCTTCCTAGCGATGCTATCCATAGTATAATTAGTCAAATATTGAGGTCTACAATAGCAGCGCCTGAATTCAACAAGAATAGTTTGGAGCTTCATCTGATATCTATCTATGCTGCGTCTCAGACAGGCCAAAATTACCTTGCCGCATATTTTCTGTCTGTTCTAATCGACGCATACATATACTATGAAAAGAAGTATGAGGACAAAACTGTTAGTGTTGAGGACACAATAAGCATAATTATTGATGACCCATCACAAATAGACATCTGGATAGACAAATTCTCAGAGAAAGTTGAAGGCGAAGAGGTATCCCCAACACTTAAATACAGGGTTGATGAGCTAAGAACGCTAAAAAATCTCCTCAAAAACATGGACCGAGAAACAACAAAAAACATCCTAAAGGAAATGAGAAACCTAGCGGAGGCCGGCGCCAAACTCAGAAGAGGAATCGACATCGAGAACAACAAAAACACAATAAACCAGATACTGGGCCCAGAAACACCAAACAAGATCGAAGTAGGAAACAACGGAGAACTCTACTTGAGGCGAACACACAACGATGTATTCATGCTGACACAAGTATTAAGAGTCCTAGAACTCAACATAGAAATGGTTAGAAAGGCCCACGGCATCCCAATACAGATGGAGGTACAGCGCAGAATAACGGAGAAAGGCGTAACCCCAGTATTCGCATCGGTCTACGAGATGGCCATGGCATCGAAAGGAGGCCTATCAGACCCAAAGAACATAAGGACACTAGGACGACTGATAGAGATATGGAGTGAGAAGGGAAAGGCCGCCGTGGAGGACAGCCTATTCAAAAGAGACTTTAACGATCTGCTAGAGCGTGTTCTTGATAATCTTGGCTTTGATAGGAAAAGTGTTTATGGCAGGATTTTTGAGTCTGCCCTGCTCGCATTAATAATGGAGGGTGCACGAAGGGAGAAGGCAAAGAAGGATAGTGGGAAGGAGTTTATTAGGAGAAAGGTCGGGGTTCTCGACACACTCATAAATGAATTTGTTGGAGAAGACCTAATAATGCAGCTAGTAAACCCAACAAGCATGGAGGAATTCGAAGAAGCAAAACAGAGACTTGCAGGAATGATGTTGGGAGTAAAGATAGGCGAAGGAGAGAACCTCATAGAAAAAATGGTCACAGAGTGGAGACATACACAGCTGGAAGAAACAACGACACAGCCACAACAAGGCTCGACGGAGAAGAATGGTGGGAAGCCCCAACAACAAACACTCGACGCATTCATAGGGAAAATCTACGGTGCATCTAGGAAGACACAGATCAGGCAACTATTCGGATCGATGTTCAGAAAAATATTCAGCAAGGCGGCCGTAAAGGGCTTTGTGAAGGAGCTGGCTATGCAGCTATGGAACGGTATTCTCGTCGGAATATTCACGATGCTGGGAATGAAGATCGCTGAGAAGCTCGTGGAGGCAACAACGGACAAAGAGAAGAGTCTCGCAGTACTCTTTCTAAACGAAAAGGCAGAAATAATAGAAAAACTCCTCGTGGGAGAGAAAAACATGGAGGACATGTCGGAGAAAATTTCGAGCCTTATGGCCAGAGAGGACGTAGCAATGATAGTCCCAACCCCAAATTCTCCCCTATCACTTATGCAGTACTGGCAGACGAAGACGATACTCTGGCTAATAATAACCTTCCTGATAGGCCTATTCTTCAAATATATTGTCACAGAAAAAATTGTTGGGAATGGGAAGAAGGTTGCGGTCGTGACCGCGAGCGCTCTTGGCATATGGGCCTACGCGAAGGATCATGGAGTTGGTCTCATGGACAACGCGATATTTGCGGTCTCGATGATGGCTTGGCTCTGGGTCTGGGACGAATTTGATGATTTTCAGGATGGAATTGATAGTATAACGGGAGAGGAGGAAGAGATTGTTCCCCTGTCGCCCGATGAGCAAAGTGTTATGGAGGAAGAATCTGGCGGAGTGCTGAAGCAGCTGTTCGGTATGGAGCTTACGGTTGGCTCTATGTTGCTTGGTTTCTTCGGCCATCTCTTGGGTGTTTCGGATCCTATGCAGCTTATTATTCCTGGTCGTCTTGGTTTCGCTCAGTATGTTTGTGAGGTTTTGCCTCCGTCTCCTTGGGATGTTGTTCTTAGGTGTGTTTATGAGATCTTATCGTTTGTTTTGGCTAATGTTATTGCGAGTGGTGCTCGTGGTGTTGGATGGGTGTTTTATCTTGCTGGGTCTGTGGTTGGTAATTTGGTTGTTGGGAGGGTTCTTGAGGGCCTGTCCGCATAGTTCTTCTTTTTTTATATTTTTAGCCATTCGCATCGTCGCGGTAGTGAGCTTTTTCCTCGGAGCATGTCGTTTCTTGTTTCTATGTATTTTGGGCCCCATATTTCTGTGTATTCTGGGTCTCTCAGCGCCATGTATATCGCTATGCTTGTTGTTTTTTCGTTTTCTTCTTTCATCGCTATTAGTGGGTATGCTACTCTGTCTGCTGTGTAGCTGAATTTTGATCCGTCATATACTCCCACGTATACGTATGTTATTTCTTCTTTGTGGATTTTTTTGATTGTTTCTTGTGCTTTTTGGTCCAGTAGTCTTAGGTTTGTTTTGTCTTCGTCTGTTAGTGCTCTGAATTTTCCGTCCTTGTATATTGTTTTTCCTGCTGAGAATGTTATGAAGTTTTTTGGCCACCAGTATGCTGATTGTAGGAAGAATGAGTCCGGCACCCATACTTCGTGGTGTTCGTATATTTTTCCTTTTTCGTTTATGAATATTGCCAGGAATGGCCCTGCCTCTTTTTCCAGTCTTTTTTCCATTTCTGGTGGTTTTGGCCCCAGGTAGAGTAGTATTATTGCGAGGTTGTTTTCTGGGCCGTATGCATGTGTCTCCGAGTATAGTCCTGATATTTTTTGGTCTGTTATTGGTTCGTGGATTGGTATTTCGTATTCCTCCATTATTCCTTCTTCTTTTGCGACGATGTATGCGTGGAGTGGCCATCCTCCGTATCCCTCGCGTGTGAAGTTTTCTATTTCTCCTTTTATTGGGTCCATGAGTATGAAGAATTGTTCGCCCCCGCCGTCTGTTATTAGGAGTTTTAGTCTTTTTGGTAGTAGGTATGGTTCTGGGTCCCACCATTTTAGTGGGGTTTTTCCTATGACGTATTCTGGTATTTTGTATTCTGTCAGTAGTCTCCGCATTAGTTCTCCTCTTGGCACTCCCATTGGTCTTCTTATTGTGTATCCTGTTGTCAGTATTGTTTCTTCTTCGCCGATCCATTCTCCTGTTTTTAGGTCGTATATTTTCCATTCTCCTTGGAGTGCTAGTAGCATGTATCTGTCTTCGCTTATTGATGGTCTGAGTAGTACGTCCCAGTATGCTGGGTTTTGGTTCATGAATCTTGCTGTCATTATTATTTTTTTTATTGTTTGTTTGTCTTGGAATAGTTGGTCTAGTTTTTGTAGGTTTGTTGCGTGTTTTGAGTATTGGGGCCAGTCTATTGCTGATGCTGCCTTTATTGTTATTGCTGGTATTCTGTATTCTACTTCCCATGTTTTTGTGTTTATTATTATGTATCCTATTGCTGGTTTTGTTCCTTTTCCTCTTAGTGGCCGCATGCATGATAGTGGTGCTGTCATTACTAGGTATTTTCCTCCTAGTGCTGTTTCTGCTGCTATTGAGTGTCTCATGTCTAGTCCGTAGCTCATTTGTGGGAAGTCTATGGTTTGTCTTTTTTGTATCTCCATTTCGGAGAATATTTGTGTCATTGGGTATTTTGTTATTGGTTCTAGTGTTTTTGCGTCTATGATGTACCATGTTTCTATGTCTGCTATGTTTAGTGCCAGTATTTCCATTGTTTTTCCCATTATTATGGTTTCATTTTCTTATTTAAATCGGCTTTGTTTTTGGTGTTGGTTCTTGTGTTGGGTTGATATCTATCTTTGTGATGAGCATGGTTTTATTTGTCGTGGGATTGGAGAAGTAGTATAGAAAAAACGGAAAGTTTATATATGGTTCTGATTATTCTTTTTTTATCGGAAAAATGGTGATTTTTCGGATGAGTGTTGTGGCTAGGGGATATGTGGGTACTAAGGGCGAGATCTACATCGAGAAGAGGGGGAGGGAGGCTTCGGGCCTCAAGCCGAAGGACGAGTTATTAGTAATAGTCTCGAAGGGAAAAATCGAGATAATTAGGATACCTAAACTTGAGGATATTCTAAAAAAGACTCCTTTGGTGGAGATTGAGGACAAAGAAATCGAGATTATAAGCCAAGAGTTTCAAAGGGAACATGTTGGTGATTAGATGAGGGTTGTTCTTGATACAACGTATATTCTTCCAGCGTTCAATATTGTGACTAAGAAATTTGGTAAGGGGGACTTCAAATTTTTATTAGAGTCTGATGTGGTGCGTATTGTTCATCAAGCATTAATAATAGAGTCAAAATGGGTTCTGTTGGGACTTATAAGAAGAGGAAAAATAAGGGAGCCAGATGGAGCATTTATCGATTTTAATGAGGGACTACGATTTTTGAAATATAGTGGAAAGTTTAGGTTTGTGGATACGCTTGATGAGCGGGTGGATCTAAATGAGACGGAAATCTATACCAGCCTTGGAATAACAGATTACTTTGACAGAATACTCATCGCTACAGCTAGAGCGCATGATGCTTTATTATTAACAGAGGACGATGACATATTGAGCTTACGTGACGCAAAAACTAAGATATGGAATGGCATCAAGATATTATCATGGCATGAATTCAAGAAAGAACTTTCATTCACTCTTTAGCCAAAGCATCCTGATAATAACGATAATTTATTGCGTAGTATTGGCGATAGGATATTTGTACGGAGAAAAAACAGGGTATATGGGTATAACAAAAAAAGTGGATGAAAAGATCATTAACTACAACCCAGAGGGCATAGAAATCTTTATTTGGTCTCATTTTAACATTTTAACAACTTCTTTTAGACCTCCTTTGATGAATCTCATAATACCTGCATAATTTTAGTGCAAAGATCAATTGTCAGTATAAAATTTGATCTCTCGTAGAGATTGTCCCTCGCTTTTTAAGCTTTTATGTTTTGGTTCTGTCCGTTCGGCACCCATAGAGATAACTTGGGGTCGGGGTCGTCGTTTTCGTAGGTGGGTTTGTCCGGTTTGTAGGGAGAAGACTCGTGGTGTTAGTCGTGTGACTGTTCCGTATACGTTTATTTTGTTGTTGCGTGAGCTTCAGAGTCTTGGTATTCGTGTTCAGCTTCGTACGAGTGAAATTATCTAGTCTTTTTTGTTTTTATTTTTATTGCGATGATTTTTCCTTTTTCGGTGATGAATTCTACGTTTTTCTTTATTTTTTTGGAGTACTTCTTCCTGAGTTTTGTCCATGTGCCGTCGTCGTAGTATATGGCTCCGAACTCTAGGGCTTCGAGTAGTACTGCGTCATAGCACTCTAGTAGTGTCTCTATGTCCTCTTTAGCATATATTCTTGGCTCTATATATCCTGTGCCTAAACTTAGTTTTATAGCTTCTCTGATTTTGTTGTAGTCTTCTATGATGACCACTATATCAATGTCGCTTGATGTGGTGTGGTAGCCGTATGCTCTTGATCCTATGACTATTATGGAGTGGATCTTAATACCATGTTTCCTTAATTTAGTGATGTATTTGTCTAGTATTGTCTTGGCTTTTTTTCCATCGTGTAAAAGACCTAGATAAGCCCTAATTTTCTTACACCATCCCAAATTTTTTCCATAATCCTCAAAATTTCCTCTGCGACTTTTTTATCGTATCTCGGATGGCCATATCTCCTTATGATATTTTCCCATCCGGCTCTTTCTGGCGTTCCACGGGGCTGAGGGGCATAGCGTGAGAGTATATAGTGTATATTGAGGACTTCTAAATCATAAATACTAACAATATTTTCTATGACCTTTACCTGATATTCATTTTCTATTAATTTAGCTAATTTGATGAGATCGTGGACGGGGGCAAAGACATTCCTTTTTATGAGTATTGCTTTGAACAGTTTTTCTACTGATTGCTAAGCATGAAAACAAGTCCCCCTATAGATACCCACAGAAAATGCTTGATAAGCAAGCTTTTTGTCCTCTTCGGCTCTCTCAAACCAATCGTCAAAGAGTGAACTATACACCAAAATGAAAACCTCATAGCTCCTTAATCCTATCAATTATCCTATTAACTAGCATAATTTTTACTTAGATAATTTTACGTTGTGTTTTTAATAGCTTTTAGTAAAAAAATGATTTTTTTATTGTTCTCAAACGTGGCTTCATTTTTTATATCCTCCGTCTTTTTTCTCTGATTTTTTGTATATTTTGTATATTTTTATATATGATATATTTATTATACATTATTGGTGGTGTTGGTGTACACTACTGTTAGAGTAAGAAAGGGGACTCTGAATAAGCTTTCGCTTATAGTTGGAGAATTGTCTGTTCGGTTGGGGCGTAAAGTTACGTATGATGAAGCAATAAATTATCTGATAAATATATACAAATCGAAGAGGTCTCGTAGAGCATTGGATAATTCTACAATTAAGCTTATAAAGCTCATAAAGAAGCCGTTTCCAGGTGCTGGCCCAGAAGATTTTAGGGAGTATGATTATGATGATCTTGGTGAATAATTGTGGGGGTTTTTGTTGATACTGAAATATGGAGTATTGCCCAGAAGGAACCAATAAGAGAAAAATTTTCAAGCGAGAAAGAATTCAAAGAATTTTTTCGGCTTCATTCAAAAGCGAAAAGTTTTTTGGAAGAAATACTAAGGACAGAGATAATCTATATGACATATCATCAGGTCGCCGAGATATGCCATGTCCTCGGGTTTAGAGGAACAAAATTGCCACTTGACCACGTTGGGGAGTTTGTTGGTGCTATACTTAAGTCGGAGAGAATAATTAAGGTTCCAGTAAACCATGAGCACATGATCGTAGCGATAGAGCTAAGTAAAGAATCGGGGATTCACATATGGGATTTTCTTTGCGTCGTACCTATAATGGACTACGTAGAAGTGTTTTATACGGCTGATCTACACTTTAAACACAAAATATTCGAAAGACTAAAACTAAAAGTGGAGAACCCGCTAGGAAGATGGCTCAAGACTTAAAATAGCTCATCAACACGAAGGTAATCAAAATGCATCTTAGGAGCTAATTATCTATGAATTTGGATTGATTATTACTTCGCAATGTTTTTTTTAAATGACCTATATTCTTCAGTGGTGATGACGTCAATTTCGTCTATTTTTATTTCAAAGCCTTCTTTTTGTAGTTTTTCTTTTATTTTCTTAAAGCTAGTTTTTGCTTTATACCAATCATCTTTGTCATTGGTTATTATTTTATTTATTGAGCTTTCGATCATTATGGCTAGATGTATAGAATCGTATCTTAGGTTTACGATATCAGCTATGTAGCTCGCCATTCTCAGAATCTTTGGATTTACACTCAAGATTTTATGTGGAAGTTGAAAATACAGATTTGTTGCCTTTGACGCAACGGCGGGCTCTATTTTTGATATACTTCCAAGCAGTTCTATGGCTACTAGGATAGAGCCATAAGCATCAAACAACCCCGAGCTCATGTCTCGTAAAATCGTGCTACACACGCTCCCAAATTTTGGGTCATGAAAAATTGCATAGATAAAAATATTTGTGTCTATATATACCCTAATCCTCATCCCAAGACTCCTCAACGAGTTTAACAGCGTCAATGGGCAGAGACTTTCTGAAGATGTTAAGGATTTTCTCTACGGCATCTTTATCCCTCCTAACTATGGGCTCTATAACTATTTTATCGCCATCTTTCCTTATAAGCAACATATCCCCAACATTAATATTGAAATCTTCCCTAATGGCCTTTGGTATCGTGATTTGATATTTCCTTGTAACTTTTACAATGGGCATATGTACACCGTACTACTCACTACACATTTAAAATAGAAAAAATATTTAAAGCTTACTAATAAAAAACCTGAGAGCTCCAATATTTTTGCGCTGGTGAAGTTATTTTTTGTTGACGATCTATTATACATAATTTGCTATTTTTTTGTGGTGAGAATTTATGATCAAGGTTGTGCTTATTGGTTGTGGTGCGATAGGAGGAGAGGTTATTAAGGCCTTCAAACGGGGCCACCTGAGGAATATTGAGGTTGTATGTTTATATGACATAAATCCAGAGAAAGCACTTGAATTGGCAAAAATATTGGGGGATGTTTCTCTTGTGGCGAAAAATTTGGATGAGATTTTTTCTCGGAGTTTTGATGTGATTGTGGAGGCAGCATCTCCCGCCGCAGTAAAACAAATTGCGGAGAGAGCTATTAAGCTGAACAAAACGCTTGTTATTATGAGTTCTGGGGCTTTTCTTGATAGCGAGTTTTTTG
>JAUQYS020000366.1:0-3285 GCA_030587585.2 Candidatus Njordarchaeota archaeon | reverse complement strand
ATTTTAGGATAGAGCACATTAAGGTTCAACTAAAAGTATATGTATATGATAAAAAAATCGAGGGACAAGCTACCTTAGCCCTTATAAGCCTTAAAGATAACTTATCAACTATCGAACTCGATGCCGTGGATATGACAATACATAAAGTATCTTCAGATGGAAAAAACTTAGATTATATGTATGATGGAGAAAAACTGAAGATAATATTAGGTTCAGCCCTTAAAAAGAATCAAGTAATCCATGTAAGCATCTCATATGAAGCAAAACCAAAGAAGGGGCTCTATTTTATCCTCCCCGACAAGCATTATCCAGATCGAGTTCCCCAAGTCTGGTCACAGGGCGAGACAGAAGATAATAAACACTGGATACCTCTATATGATTATCCATCTATGAAATGCACATCCGAGCTTATTATTTACGCGCCCCCAGAATTTACGGTTTTATCTAATGGAAGACTCATAGAAGTGAAAGAAGAAGAATCATGGAAAGTTTGGCACTATAAAATGGATAAACCTCACTCCACATATCTTATCGCCCTCGCTATCGGGCTCTTTGATGTGGAAGAAGACGAAGTCAATGGAATAAAGCTTATTTATGCTGTTCCAAAAGGACGAAAAGAAGACATACCTCGAAGCTTTTCTCGTACACCAGACATAATAAAATTTTTCAGTGAGTACATAGGTATACCATATCCTTGGAATGACTACAAGCAAATATGTGTAAGCGAGTTCATATATGGAGGCATGGAAAATACGACAATAACAATACTTACGGACTATACACTCCATGACGAAAAAGCACATGTTGATTTCGAGAGCGAGCCACTAGTTGCTCATGAGGCTGCCCATCAGTGGTATGGAGATCTCGTAACCACAAAAGATTGGGCCAACATATGGATCAATGAATCATTTGCTACATATTTAGAAGCACTTTATACTCGACATTGGAAAGGAAAAGAGGAATTCATTTACAGGATGATAAGCAACTTAGATTCTTATCTTAAAGAGTACAATACGAGATATTCTAGACCAATAGTCACACGCGTATACAAGTATCCTAGTGAGGTATTCGACGCGCATAGCTATCCAAAAGGAGCACTCGTGCTACATACTCTCAGTTCAATAATCGGTGAAGAAAACTTTAGAAAATTCCTAAAGACATTTTTAGAACGCTATAAGTATTCTAATGCTGATACCGAAGACTTACGAAAAACTATTGAAGAAATTATAGGTAAAGATATGGAATGGTTCTTCGACCAATACGTTTATAATGCAGGGCACCCAGTACTATCTATCTCATATAGCTACGATCCCGAAACCAAAGTTCTAAAAATAACATTCAAGCAAACCCAGAAAGATGATTGTTGGGATGTATATAGACTCCCAATAGACATAGTATACGTACAAGGCAATGATAAAACATCAAAAACACTATGGATTACACAAAAAGAACAAACATTCTATATTCCTACCGAAAAGAAGGTTGATTATGTATGTTTTGATCCCGAATTCAAAGTTTTTGCCGTATTGGATGTCAAAGATAAACTAGAACAACTTATCAAAAAACTGGAATATGACAGTGTATATTGCCAAATAAGAGCTGTAAGAAAGTTAGCTGACTTCAAGAGCTCAAAGGCCATAGAAGCTCTCAAAAATATCCTACTAAGCGATAAATTTTGGGGAATAAGAGCAGAAGCTGCCTTAGCGCTTGGAAAAATTGGAAGTGCTGAGGCACTTAATGCACTTTTAGAATCAGAAAAACAAGTCACCCATCCAAAAGTCAGGAGGCACATAGCTCGTGCACTTGGAAACTTCAAGGATCCTACCGCTGCCGAGGTTCTAGCGAAAATTCTAACAAATAAAGAAGAAAGCTATTATGTTCGATCGGAAGCAGCAACAAGTTTAGGGAAGACAAAATGGGAAAAAGCTTATAAATATCTTACTAAGGCCCTAGATACTCCATCACATAACGATGTAATCACAATTGGATCCATTAGAGGCCTCTCTGAGCTTGGTACTGATGATGCGTTCGATAAAATAAAAAATTATGTCAAGCTTGGCAAACCAACATTAGTAAGAGCAGCTGCTGTTGTTGCTATGGCGAAATTTGTTGAAAAAAAAGAGGCAATGGAGATTATACATGACGCCGCCAAGGATGATAATTATAGAATACGTGTATCCGCTATTATGGCTGCTGCTGAAACGATGAGTCCTAAATTTCTGCCAATGCTAGAGTCCTTAGCGTATAAAGATACTGATGAACGGATCCGACGATTTGCTAGGGAAATATCAACAAAGATAAGAAGACATCTCGAAAAAGGAACAGAATACAAGCAATTAAGAGAAGAAATCGAAAAAGTTAAGGAGGAGAACCGTCGTTTATTGGATCGTCTAGCAAAAATAGAAACTAAAATGTAATCATTTCTATTTTTTGTTTGATGTTCCTATCCTTTTTCTATAATTATTTCATATTTGTTTAGTATTTTTTCGCTTTCTGTTTCTAGCTCCAGGATAATCTCCGCCTTGTTTTTTTCTTGTTGTGGGACCTCGAATTTTATATCGAATGCCAACAAGCTATCTGGCTTTATGTTTATCGTTTTTTCCCAAACAATCTTATCACATATATACATCCTCGCCATACAAGTATATTCATTGTGATAATCGTTGACTATGAATACTTTTGTCTTATATGCTTTTTTTGCTTTGAGACGTTTATTAGGCCATTTCATAAATATGTATAGTGGCCTGAAGGATTCCTTAAGTGCATAATATCCTTCTTTAGGTTCTCGCCAATAGTCTACTACTGCCCACGTAATTAGCGGCGCGATGTCCGTAAACATAAATTGCAATAAACCACCAACCGGCCTGTATTTTTTGGCTCTCATAAATTCATTGTAGTACTTTATTAGTTCTGCTTGATATTTCTGTGATGCTTTAATGAATTCATCGAGAGTCTCGTATTTTTTGGGTTTTAGCCATATCTGCATGAATTCGGGTTGATATTGATGATACACCTTAAGATACTTGGCCATAGTCTTATATGCTTTTTTGAATCCCAGTTCTTCTAACATTTCTTTTATGTTTTGAGGAAGTATCTTCATCAAATTTTCTTTTTTGGGGAAAGCTTGAGCTCCATATTCACTAACGAGTCTTGGTATGCGTTTGAACAGCCCACAGAATTGCTTTATGTGCCTATATCCTCTAAATTTTCTGAATGGAGAAATCCAACCAGTATACCACCCATCATATATGTGTATATCAGTACCATTAAAGAACCATCCAAATT
>JAUQYS020000079.1:0-27872 GCA_030587585.2 Candidatus Njordarchaeota archaeon | reverse complement strand
ATTAACGTTGATGGTACGCTAATCAATCATTCAGAAAAGAAAGTAGAGACGCATATAATAAAGAAAGTTGTTGAGATGGCTGATAAAATTGGAATCGATGTATGTGTTTGCGCGGGGGATCAGGAAGAAGTAGAATTAGTATCAAAAATGAAACCATCATATGTAGCATTTGAACCACCAGAGCTTATTGGCTCTGGTAAGAGCGTATCAAAAATGAAACCAGAAGAGCTTAAAGAAAGTGTGAAGATCATTCTTGATGTGTCTGAGAAAAAATCGATCCCTCTATGTGGAGCTGGCATATCGACAAAGGAAGATGTAGCGCTGGCGATAGAATATGGTGCTAGAGGAATATTAGTAGCGTCAGCTTTTGTAAAATCTAAAAACAAGGAGGAGGTACTTAGAGATTTTTCTGAAGCAATAGAAGAAAAAATTTAATAGGTTTGGGTGGGTCCGCACTCGGTGCCATCATCATAGTCAGACAGGGCCCTAGGCGTCATCCCCTTTACCCACGTTGTTATTCTGCGCTTTTTGGTGTATGTTCGTCGGAAGGTGTTTTTTCATTAGATCCTGGATTTGATATTAGTTCAGCGGATCTTATAATGTTTTTATCTATATTGTCTATAAGATGAGCGTATAGAATATCCTCTCTCGCCTCAAAAACATCGGCAAATTTGGGATCACTTAAGAGAACTTTCGATACACTATAAGCGAATCTGCGAACATATTTTAGCAAAACTTTTCTTCTTTCCGCAATTTGCTTAAGTTTTTCTTTTTTAGATAGATACATTCGCAGCTTTCGTAGAATTTTCATGAATGCAAGTTTGATTTCATTCCGTAGGATGTCTACGTTATCGACAAAATCTTTTGAGGTTACCGGAAATGGTATTTTTGTTGAAACTATGCTAACTGCCAGAACAATAGGATCCTGCTCCGAGAGCTTATATCTGCTAAGATTGATATCTTCTAGGGCTTTCCAAGCAACATCGCTTTTTGTCCTGTGGAGTAACGGGACTCTATTAGCAAATCTATAAAGCTTTAATCCTGGTGATATCTCGCCACCATATGCCAAAGCTACTTCAACAATTAGGGGATGACCTTGTAGAGAAATAGGTTTCCTTTGATATGTGCAAACAAATTCTGGTTTCAGAATTGCTTTAAGTCCTCTTTTGAGAAGATCTTTCCCAATAGGAGATAGGCAAGAAGCATCTGGGCGGGTGAACTTAAAAACAGCCGCTTTTCTAACGAATGATGTTATGAGTTTATCGTTTTTTAATATCTCTCGTACCTTCGTTTCGGGATCGATTCCGAGCTCACTAAGAAATTTTTTAGCTGTCTTGGGTCCAATTCGATCAAATGTTTTTCTTAGAAACTCTAGCATAGTTGATCGTTTATTTTCTTTCATAAGCTCGATTAGTGTTTGAGCATCGATACCAGATAGATGATATCGGGACTCTTTGGGTGGAGGTGGAATATAATCGCTGACTCTTTCATAAAATATTTTTTCATTACTTGGCCCCTCGAATAGAAATGATGCATAAGGAGTTATTATTGCAAGTTGTTTGAGATATTCCAAGACATAGGGGTTTGCGCGTGTCCAATCACCAAGTGTTATAAGCCGGATTACAGTACCATGGTGAAGATTTCTGTTCCATGGATCCTTGTACCTATTTTTAGAAATTTTTTTGTGTTTCCGAACGATTGGTTCATTATTGACGATATCTATCTTTAGAGAATAATAACTGATGAATTTTTGAGAGCGCGTAGCTGACCATACTTCTACGGGAGTATTTAGTTCTTGGAGGGCATAAATAATCGCCATTTTTAGACCAAGTCCAAAGCGACCTCTATGTTGCTTTACTTTGTATTTTGTGGATGTAAGTACTTTACCTAGTAGGACGGGTATTTTTTCATCTGGCATACCTTTACCATTATCGGAAACAATTATTTCGAGAACATCGGGTCCTTCTTGTTTTGTTTCGCTTTCTTTTTCCTTGTTATTCTTTGTTTGATTGGAGTTTTTATCAATGTTTTTCTGTTCGTCTTGGTGGCTGATTATGCCTAGGTCTTTTAGCTCCTTTCGTGTAAGCTTTCTGACCCTAATTCTAATATCGGGAAATACTCTGATAGCCTCACAAGCATCTAAAGCATTTTCAACAAGCTCGCGAAGGGTGGTATATAGCGCGCGTGAAGGATTGTCGAATCCTGCGATCCCTCTATTCTGGGAGAAGAATTTTGCTGGCGAAATACTTTGAACCTTGTCTTTGGTCATATATTCACCTAGAACATTCTGTTGTTTGGGAGTATTTATTGTTGATATTTTTTGGGGAAATGCTACTTTATTCGAGAAATATAATAAAATTCACTTAAATTAGATCAAAAGAGAAAATTATTGATCTTCATATTTTTTGGTGATTCTAATGAAAATATGTCCTCAATGTGGTACGCCATTAGAACGGAGACATAAAAAAGATAAAGTAATATGGATATGCCCAGTATGTGGCTATTCTATGGAGGACAAAAACACTGGAAAAATGAATCCTAAAGGGATAATATTCAAACCTGCAGAGAAAAAAGGAGGCGACATAATAGAGGAAAGGCAGAGATTCAGAGCCCTAAGCGAAATAACATCTTGTCCAAAATGCGGGCACAGCCCAGTTTATTACACTTCGCTTCAAACAAGAGCAGCAGATGAGCCTCCTGTTCGAATATACAAATGCCCAAAATGTGGATATAGCTGGAGGGAATACTCGTAATTCAGCAGAAATCGTTGGAAGCAGGATTTAATGGATGTATGTATATTATAAAAGAGATGCTGGAAAATACTTTAGCTATAACGAATTTCTAAAATTTATTGAGAAAAAGACACTCAGAACAATACAAAAATACGATATGTTAAAGCATGACGATGTGATTGCTGTAGCAGTATCGGGCGGCAAAGATTCCCTGGCGCTTCTATATGTATTAGATAAAATAGAAAAAAAATATAACACAGAAATAGTAATAATTCACGTAGACGAGGGAATAAAAGATTATTCTGAATATTCAGAGCCGATAGTTCGAGAGCATGCTAGGATACTTGGGTATCGAATTTTTAATGCGAGCTTTAGAGAACTTTTTGGCTATACTATTGATAACGTGGCGGAGTTATTTAATGATAAAAAGGTGGAATGGGAACCATGCTCATTTTGTGGGGAATGGAGACGATGGGCATTGAATTATTTGGCAACAAAAGCTGGGGCCACAGTATTAATAACTGCTCATACGCTTGATGATTTTGCACAAACTATTTTACTTAATATCATGAGAAACTCTCTCGATAGACTTCTTAGATTAAGCTATTCAAGAAAGAAGATTATCGAAGGGTTTGTCCCTAGGGTATATCCATTTATGGAATTATATGAAAAAGAAACAGCTCTATATACTCATCTATTAAGTCTCGAACATAATGATGAACCCTGTCCATATGCAGAAATGTCAATGAGATGGAACATAAGAATGTTTTTGTACTCCCAAGAAGAAAAGCACCCGGGGATATTGTATAATATCCTTCGCTTTCATCAAAACTTGATCCAGAAAATACAATATATGCCTCCGGTACTCAATAAATGCGAGATATGTGGTTTTCCAACGCCTCAGAAAATTTGTCGAGCTCATTTTTTTAAAAAAGCTGTAGATGGCGTAGTAAAATCTAAAAGCGAGCTCTGATTTTTCTATATTCCTCTTCTGTTAGGAAACTTGGTTTAGTTTCGCCTTTATTGAGGGATGCAATTATTTGTGATACAAGAGTGGTTAGCTTATCTTTGAGTTTTTTATGGGCTAATTTTAGAGCATCCATGGGTTTTATTTTTTTTGGGTCGGTTCGAATGATAAATCTGGCTTTATCTACTAATGGGTGAACGATTTTGTATGCTACAAATGTGACTCCTTCGATATTTAGTAACTCCATTCTTAAAGGATTAAGAAAAGTGTGAGTTTCGCCGTCGATTTCAAATTCTAGTGTGTCCTCTGTTTTTTGTAGTATCTTAACTTCAAGCTCTTTTGTTCTTGGTTTCCAAAAGCCTAGGGGATCATACCCATAGTAATCGATATAAGACATTTCTATCACTTAGACCTTTCAAGCTTCATCATTAAACTCAGAGGCCAAGCTCTCAGCATCAAATTATTCCATTAGAGACTAATATACAAAATAGACCAAATGCAAATATATAAGAATTGGCAATTATCATGAATAAATACTTCAGAGTTATTCTTTTGAGCGTTCTGATCATACGGCCATAGAGATAGATATAGATAAGCATAGATATTATTAGCAAGGCTATCCCAACGGGCAAACCATAGTTTAGTAGCCATGTCGCTGTTTTCATTCTCAAAACACCATATACCCGACAAATATTCTAGTACTTATATTTTTTTTAAGGATGATGAGAGGTGATGATGAATGGATGTTCCAAAAATAAAAACAGATATTCCTGGATCCAAGTCTAAGTCTATAATTAAAGAAGCAACGAAATATCTGGTCACGACAACACGCATGAAATATATCGCAGTAGCAAAAATGGAAAATGATCTTATCTGGGATGTAGATGGAAATGTGTTTATCGACTTCGCGGGAGGTATAGCTGTTGCTAATGTTGGTCATAGAAATCCAAAAGTTATTGAAGCAGTTAAGCAGCAGCTTGAGCGGTTTGTTCATGTAGGTCCGCATGATTGGTTTGATGAATTACAACTAGAATACGCCAAAAAGTTAACACAAGTTGTTCCTGGAAATTTTAGCAAAAAAGTTTTCTATGCAAATTCTGGAACAGAGTCCGTGGAGGCAGCTTTAAAAATTTCTCGTTGGAATAAAAAGAGACCACTGATTCTAGGATTTTATGGTGGCTTTCATGGCCGGACATATGGGTCACTCATGCTAACCGCGTCTAAGCGGGCGCATAGACGGTATCTGTATCCGTACGGAATGACGGTGCATGCGCCGTATGCGTATTGTTATAGGTGTCCCTTTGGTCAAGACCCTACATCGTGTGATGCAATGTGTGCTGATTTTGTCGAAGAGTGGGTTCTCGAAAAAGTTGCACCTCCAGAAGACATAGCAGCTATAATTGTGGAGCCAATACAAGGCGAAGGAGGATATATAGTTCCGCATCCTAAATTTGTTACTAAAATCGAGAAAATAGCGCGGGACAATGAAATTTTGTTAATAATGGATGAGGTTCAAACAGGTTTCGCTAGAAGTGGCAAAATGTTTGCTGTTGAGCATTTTAATGTTACTCAAGACATAATGTGTACAGCTAAAGCTATAGCGAATGGTTTCCCTCTCGGGGCCACTGTTGTAAAGGCAGATTTGGATTTTGATTATCAGGGTGCACATTCATCTACCTTTGGAGGAAACGCGGTATCATTAGCGGCGGCGATCGCGACGTTGGATTATATAGTAGAAAATAAGCTTTGGGAGCGAGCTGAAAAACTTGGAAGCTATGCGATGAAGATTCTAAATGAGGCAAAGGATGAAATAGAGATACTTGGCGACGTTAGGGGAAAGGGTCTATTCATTGGATTGGAGTTTGTGAGGGACAAGAATTCAAAAGAATATGCTCAGAAAGAGAGAGACAAAGTGGAGGAGCTATGCTATAGAAGAGGCCTTGTGGTACTTCCATGCGGAAAATCAGCAATGCGAATAGCTCCGCCACTCACGATAGAAGAAGAAAATTTTGAGAAAGGGCTTAACATATTACTTGACGTAGTAAGGGAGGTAGATAGCAGAAAGAAATAGTGAGATGGAATTTATGGTATTAAATAATAAACAAACCCAATCACTATGCTCATAAAGAACATAAATGAGAGCCATTGCTTAGCGATATCCCATTCTTTTTTATTTCTGATATATTCGTCAATTTTTTTGTTGTCAACACCAGAGTCAATAAGCTCCTTACGGATCTTTTTGTATTCTTCCCCATCTTCAAGATACATGTTCCTTAGATGCAAGAGCCATATAGCAAAAGCAAAATTGAAAAAGGCGACAGACACGAATTTCTTTGGTACGTCTAATATAAATATCAACCCAACACTTGCAAGTGCTATAAGGACTGACACGATGAATATTAGATTTAGAAATTTTTCGGTTTTAGTTTTACCAAAAAATATTATGTCAAAGACACCTATCTTAATCACCTTGAAATCATAATTTGTGCCAAAAAACTCTTTAAAAACGGAATCTATCTATAGAATTTCAATCAGGTTAAATTTATTATCAAATACACCTGCATAATGAATATTAATTGTGTACTCCCTAGGAATTATACGTGAAAGTATTCTGCTGACAGACTCACGGGATGATATGACAGTTCCAATTAATCTTGGGTTAGATGACGGAAATATAATAAGACGTGTTGTGTGTTTTTTAGTATTGTTGGTGTCTGGCCTTGATTTATTGGTTACGATTGAAAAACGTGAAAATATCCAAGATTTCTCTCCTAAAGAGGATGCTGGATGAACGTGCCCTATGAAAATATAGTCCGATCCAATAATTTTTTCATGTGGAAGTTTCATATGTCCGTGTCCCAGAAGTGCGGTTTTGCCTTTATGCTTTATCGAGACGAAGTTTAGAATAGATGCATTGATATGATATTCATCTAAAATACTAGCTAGGCGGCCGTCATGATTTCCACGGACTATTATTATATCATCAGCGATGTTTTGAAGTCTATAAAAAAAGTAATAGACTGCCTCACGTATTGTTTTTTTAGGAAGCCCCAAGGGATCCTTAATATCTCCAAGAATTATGATTTTCTTAAGTCTAACTTTCAAAGACAGGATTGGTTGAACAATAGAATCTACTTCGCCTCGAAGCATAGATACTTCTGACTTTCTACTCAGTTTATATCCAACAATAGAAAGCCCTAAATGTGGATCCGCAAATATCAGGGTATTCGATAGCATAATACAGGGAGGTGACGGGATTATCCTAAACATCATATGTTTTTGAGACGAAATATGTATCAACATGTTGGTGTCACGAAGTCTTGTCTGCTCAGATCGAATATCTATAAGTTCTTTAGATGCTAATAAGAGAAATTTATGAATCAATAAAAAAAAATATAAAGAACGAAGTGAGGCCCCTAATCGGATGTAGCTTGAAATGCTTTTACAAGAGTCCAGTAAAACTCCATTTGTTTTTTAATTAGTTCTTTGTGAATTTCCTTAAGCACTCTAAAGCGTCCTTGCAGCTTTATGAATTCCTCAAGTGGCTTTCTTTTGGATGGATCAACCAATTTATCGCTTGGCGGATTTAGCTTAAACTTGATTCTGCCATTGACAGTCTCTGCCTCCCATAGCTGCCAGAAACCAGTTTCAACTGCAAGTTTACCAAGCTTGGCAGTCAATGATGCATCAAAACGCCATCCAGGTGGGTCTGGTGCGAGGACGTGGATATATCTGAAGCCTTCTCCTCGGAGAGATACTGCTTTTTTAACTTTATTATAAAAGTCAACTAGATATCCGACTGAGGCAGTAGCTACATATCGAGCTCCATGAGACAGTAATATAAAGGGCATTGGTTTCTTTATTTGGGTTTTTCCAGTCCAAGTTGTTGTTGTCCATGCTCCAGGTGGTGTGGCACCGCTTCTCTGTATTCCGGTGTTCATGTATGCCTCGTTGTCATAACAAATCGCTATGAGGTCTTCTCCTCGTTCAGCAGCACCAGAAACAGTGGCGGCTCCTATATCTACTAAGCCACCGTCTCCGCCCCAAACGACTACATTTACGTTATTGTATCCTTTTTTATCTAAAGCATGTTTAATTCCTGAAGCTACTGCTGCGGCACTAGCGAAGGCAACATTGTATGTAATTACGTTAAATGCTGAGTTGGGACAAATTCCCTGATAAACAGAACTACAGCTAGCTGGAATAACTAGTACAGTATTTTTACCAAGAGCTTTTAATGCGATTTTAAGAGCCATCGAAGATGGGCAGCCAGGGCAGGCGCTATGGCCGCGAAATAGGAGATCGGGTTTTTCGATTATTTCTTTAATACTCATCTCCCAACCACCTTCTCAACAATTTTTTCAATATGCTCGGGCAATATTTCATCACCACCAAGACCTAGACTCCTAGAAAATACTGGAACGCTTACACCATGTTTTTGAAGAGCGCCTCTAACTTCTATACCCAAGACACCCTCAAATCCAAGACTTAGATCCCTATCTATAACAACGACATGCTCTTTGTCTTTCAAAAATCTAGCTATATCATCATCAGGAAATGGTCTTAAAACCCTCACTTTTAACACCCCGGCTTTTATTCCTCTTTCCCTAAGGCTATCCGCAACTACTTCCGCAGTTTCAGCAACAGAAGACATCGAAACAATCGCGACGTCTGCATCGTCCAATTTATATGTTTTCACAAGTTCGCCGTGTGACACACCAAAGGTCTCTTCGTATTCCTTGGCAACTTTTCTTATGACATCTTTTGCGTTAATCATAGCTTTTTGAATAGACCAACGAAGAGGTGCTGTATCCCAAGGCCAAACAATATTACCAAAAGTAAATGGTTCGGAAAGCTCGGGGTTAACTAAATAATGAGGCGGTTCGTATGGTGGAAGAAATTCATCTATTTTTTGTTGGTCATGGACAATAACAGGAGCTGTTGTATGAGAAAGAACGAATCCCTCCAAAATTACCATAGCGGGCAAGACAACATTTTTATCTTCAGCAATGCGATAAGCTTGGATAACAGAATCAAAAGCCTCCTGATTATTGGATACCCAGATTTGAATCCAGCCCAAGTCTCTCGTTGCCAATGCATCCATCCAATCGCTCCAGATATTCCAAGGGGGGCCAACTAGTCTGTTCACACATGCTAGGACCACGGGGACGCGGGCTCCGGCCGCGAATGCTATCATTTCGTACATATAGAATAAACCGTGAGATGCTGTGGCCGTAAAAGCTCTTGCTCCCGCCGCAGATGCACCGATAATAGCAGCCATAGCAGAATGCTCGCTCTCAACTCTAATATATCTAGCATCGTATTCTCCTTTTTCTACCCATTCGCTTAAGCGTTCAACAATTACGGTTTGGGGGGTTATTGGGTATGCTGCTATGACGTCTACTTTGCTGGCTCTTACGCCCCAAGCTATTGCCTCATTTCCAGTGAGAGCTAATTTTTTTGGCAAAATAACCACCATATCAACATATCATATTCTTGTTTTTAAGCAGGAATATTTGTAGGATATGATCTTAGGATTTTTTTGTTTTTTCTTCTTTGTTTGTGTCGATTTTTTATGAATTAGATATCGAGGATATTTTTATCTCGGAAATCAGGTTGTCTTCTTTGTATATTCTGCATTCTTTTTTGGTTTTGATTTTTGTATTTTTTGTTTTTGGTTTTTTGTGTTGTTTTTGGTGATACTAGTGGGATTTAGGCCTAAGCTCAAAGATAAACGTTGGAAAATTTCGTGGGAGTTGGAGCTATTGGATGCTTGGGAGAAGGAGGGAATATATGCTTTTAATATTGATTCGCCCAAACCAGTGTTCTCTATAGATACTCCTCCGCCATATGCCTCTGGTAGACCTCATATTGGCTTTGCCTATCATTATTCAGCTATTGATTCCATAGCTCGATATATGCGAATGAAGGGCTATGAGGTTCACTTTCCCATGGGGATCGATCGGAATGGGTTGCCTGTTGAAGTTCAGGTAGAGAAGAAGTACAAGATCAGTATGAGTGAGTATCCTCGAGATAAGTTCATAGACCTTTGCAAAAAGCTTTTAGATGAGTATGAGGATTATATTCTTCAGCTTTGTAGGCGACTTGGATTTAGTAATAATTCCCTAAGGAAAGAAGATGTGTATAGAACAGATTCTCCTGAGTACAGATCTATTACACAGGCGACATTCATCAAAATATTTAAGGAGGGTCTTGTCTATGAGGATTACAGACCCAACAACTGGTGTCCTCGATGTAAGACAACTATTGCTGATGCTGAGGTTGAATATAGGGAAGAGGACACTGTTTTCGTATATATAAAATTCAGGATCGTGGACATGAGCGACAATATAATAATAGCGACTACAAGACCCGAACTCTTAGGTGCATGTAAAGCGATTCTTGTAAACCCAGAAGATGAAAGATATCAATATTTGCACGGAAAGAAAGTAATAGTTCCGATATATGGCCACGAAGTACCAATTATACCTCATAGAGAAGCATCAATGGAGTTTGGGACAGGTGCTATGATGTTATGCTCGTATGGCGATCAGGTTGACGTTAGGTTGTTTAGAGAGCTGCAGCTTAAACCAACGATACTAATGCGTGAAGATGGATTGATGTCTGAAGCTGCTGGGCCATATGCGGGCTTAACGATTAGAGACGCCCGAAAGCGCATTATTGAGGATCTTAAATCAAAGGGTTATGTTGAAAAAATACAAACTATAAAGCATAGAGTACCAATATGTTGGAGATGTAAAACGCCTATAGAATTTATACCGATGAAGGAATATTATCTTAAGCAGATACCATTTTTAGATGATCTAAAGAAAATTGCTGATAAAATAGTCTTTCATCCAAAAGAAAATAAACGAATATTGATGGATTGGATCGATGCGGTTAGGAGCGATTGGCCAATATCCCGAAGACGATTTTATGGAACAGAAATACCTATATGGTATTGCGAAAATGGGCATGTAATATTACCCCCTGAAGGAAAATATTATCGTCCTTGGTGCGAATCACCTCCAGTAAAAAAGTGCCCTAAGTGCGGCTCAACAAATTTTAGGCCAGAAACGAGAACATTTGATACTTGGATGGATTCCAGTATATCTGCATTGTATATTAGTGGCTTTTTGAGAGATGAAAAGCTTTTTAAGAAGGCATTTATAGTTGGATTGAGGCCTCAAGGTAAAGAAATCGTCAGAACGTGGCTTTTCTATACTCTCCTGAGAGTATATCAACTAACGAAAAAGCCTGCCTTCAAGCATGTATGGATAAGTGGTCTTGTACTAGATGACAAAGGTAGAAAAATGTCCAAAAGTCTAGGGAATATAATATATCCAGAACCACTAATAGAAAAATATGGTGCTGATGCTCTAAGATTTGCCGGAGCTGCGGAAGCTCGTTTAGGATCAGACTTGATAGCCTCGGAAGATAGAATTGCTGCGGCATCAAAATTCATACAGAAAATCTATAGTATTGCTCGATTTATATCATCGTTTCCAGAACCAAAGGAGGGGGATGTTGAATTAACAGCAACAGATGAATGGATTTTTGCGGAGGCTAATAGAACTCTTGAGCAAGTAATAGAGCTATATGAGGATTTTGATTTCTTCGCGGTGAATTTCATTAGGAACTTTGCTTGGTATGTGTTTGCAGATCACTACATAGAGCTTGTTAAAAGCAGAGCTTACGGGAACATAGGCACACCTCAGCAACAAAAAGGAGCGTGGTTTACGCTTCATAGAATTTTAAAAATGATTCTTAAAATGTTGGCACCAGTAACACCATTTGTGGCAGATTATATCTATCGAAACCTTTATGGGCGAACGATTCACTTAGAGAGATTTCCCGAGGTGAAGAAATATAACAAAGATCTTGTATTGTTAACTGATTTACTTAGAGAAGCGAATGCCAAGATTTGGAAATTAAAGAAAGAAAATAAGCTATCCTTAAATGCTCCAATACGGAAGATAGTCGTTCCAAAGGAACTGGAAATATTTGCTCTTGATCTTAAAGCCGCACATGCAGCGCAAAGTATAGAATTCGTACAGGTAGAGGGAGACTTATCAAAAAAGATCGATTCAATAAAGGTTATTATTTAGTTTTTTTCTGTGCATAGATATATTTAGTACTCTGGTTTTTGGTGATCGTGCTTGGCGGAAAATACGCTCTCAGAATATTTGAGACTAGCTAAAGAGCTTATGGATGTAAATTATGAGATTTCTATGGTCTCAAAGCTTCTTGACAAAAGTCAAAGCGAGCTTGACTATAATAGACTTAAGTCTCTGCAACCATATCTTAGTGTAATTGTGAAGAAATTGGGGGAGCTTCATGGAAAAAAAGTACAGCTAGAGCGACAAATATCCAAACTTAAGCCTCCATTCATAAAATTTATCGACTCTGTCAACGAACACATAAATCAAATAAAAGATCTCCTAAAGATGGTGTATCATGGTAAATTGAATCTTAATGATTTTTGGAACAAAATTTCGGCTCTAAGAGAAAACATACCCAAAATGCTCGAAGGATTAAAGAAGAGTAGGGACATAATAGACAAAATCAAACAGAACGCTCCTGAGGAAGTACAAAGATTTTTAGAAACAAAAATTCAGACAATAAATAGCCTCTCCGAATATCTTGATAGGCTATCTAGATTAGTATCACTTGATCCCTCAAAAATATTAAAATACAAGAAGAATGTTGGGAAAACAATTATAATTGAGCCGATCGGAGAAACATGCATAATTTCTGAGGTGTATATAGACGCAAGCGGCCATATTTTCCTTGAAGTAGCCAAAGAAGAAGAAATAGATTCTGGAACACTAGAAGCACTATACCAAGAAATAGGGTTCGACTTCGCGGCGACAGATATCTTGGACTTCAAAGATAAGCTACTGAGACGAATGCAAAGTAGACTCAAAATCAGAAGTCTTCAACCTTCAATAATCAAAAGTTTCCTGCGCGAAGAAGGACTTCTTTCATACTTATCCAGAGAAACAATGGATAAATTAAAGCCAAAATATGCTGTTGTAGGATACTCCCCCATCAACAAAATAGCAAGCACACCCATGGGGTTCAAAGTAAATGAGTCGGACCTCATTAAAAAGCGATCCACACTTATTCGCTGCCCATCAGTAAAGCTATTACCGGAGGGAGTAGTCGGCAAGATCCTAAAGCTTGAAAATAGATACTACCTAATAGCGACACAAACGTTCATACCGATGCTGGGTCGTGTTTTGGTGTGCCTACAGCAAGATGTGAACGGAGAACCACTACCAAACATCACTTTGCTAGAAAAAATCTTTGCTTTTCTCATAAAGAAAGAAGCCGTTGATCCAGATGTCAAAAAGTATGCTACGAAGGCACTTAAATTTATCAAGGGCGGAAAAAACATAGATGATGCATATTGGACTCTTAGGATTCTAATAATGCGTGCAGGCCTTAAAACATCAAGAAAAATAACGGAAAGCACAGCACTTAGGCCATCGCATGTATTTTCTTATTGTCTACAGAACAGTATACCGCTTCTTTTCCAAGAAATAGTAGCAAACTATATTTACTTGATAGAAACGGACTACATAGAAATTGAGGGAAAAGAACCGAAGGCAAAAATTTACATAACACCAAAACCATTTTTTGAGGCTTTTAACGTAAAGCTCCTAAATATGCTTATTGGAAATATCTGCCACGAGCCGTTAGGGATACTGAGTGAAAATGATAAGCTCATACTGGTTTGCGCGCCTCCAATATCGCAAGATATTATAAAAAAGAAAAGCGAGGAATATGGAATGCCGCTCGATTTTGCTCAGACTGCAAGTAAACTAATTAGAACTCTTATATATTTTGGTAAGATAAAGAGCCTGACGGAATACAGAGCTCTTTTAGATGAAATAAATGTGCAGATGATAATCTATAACGAGCTTGTAAAAGGCTTCGAAGAGAATGATGAGCTAATAGCGGCGCATTCACTTTTCCTAAAATTAATGAGAGGACAATAAGTATTTCCATTATACTATGTATGTGATGTAGAATGAGTTATATCGAAGAAAGAAACAAATATTGGACGATTTACCCTGAACATGTAGACTATAGGCTATCAAGGAGACTTGGTAGAAAGATACCACTAGATTTTGCGATAGACAATCCAACAATAGAGGAGATCATAAGTGCTTGTAAAAGTCTTAAAATACCCTACAGATTAGAATCAGATAAGATGCATCCATCAAATTGGATAGAAAAAAAGGGCCGTATAAAAACACCAAAACTTAAGAAAATTTCGAAAAGAAAGCTGCTCAAACTAATAGCTCATCGAATAAAACAAATAAGAGAAAAGAAAATCGCAGTTAAGAAGAAAGAAACTCCTCAAAGAAAACAAGTTCAACGAATGTTAGAAAAAATTAAAAAGAGGTGATTTTGATGGACCTCGCGACTAGTATTCTTCATGGCTTGGCATATGTTCTTCCAGCATATCTTGCTAATAGTAGCCCTGTATTTGTTGGGGGCGGTCCGCCTCTTGATAAAGGTAAAAATTTCTTTGACGGTCGGAGAATATTTGGAGATCATAAAACTATTCGCGGGTTTCTCGGGGGGATACTCATAGGAACTATAAGTGGCTTATTATTGCCTTATATATTTTCAGTTCTGAATATAGCGTATCTATCATATATTGATGGTCTTCTCTTAGCACTTTTACTGAGCCTTGGAGCGCATATCGGGGATTTACTAGGATCGTTTATAAAAAGAAGACTTAATCTTAAACCAGGAGCCCCAGCTCCATTTCTTGACCAAGCTGGATTCATAATATTCGCTTTTATTATTGCGTATCCTCTATATCCCCTAATTACGATGATTGAAGTGGTAATTATAATATTAATAACGCTTATAGTGCACCCTGTATCCAATATCGTCGCCTATTTATTGGGTCTGAAAGATAAACCTTGGTAACTACTAGATCGATCCCCATGAGAGAAACAACAAAGAATAATTACGATTTAATGTCTCTTTCTCTTTCATACAGATATGCCATAGAAAATCAAAATATATCTCTGGCCTCTGTACTTCGTGAAGTCTTGCCGAGAATCATACCGACCAGAGAGGAGGTTGAAGCAATAAAAAAAATCGCCGATAAAATACATAAAGAAATTACTTGGGCCCTAAACGAAGAAAAAATTGATGCAGAGGTACGACTAGAAGGATCCGTAAAAAAGGGAACATGGATATCTAGGTCAGCAGATTTTGATTTTTTTGTTCTGTTAAAATATAGCCAAAAAAGAGAAAAAGAGGAGCTACTTCGAAATGTTCTCAGAGCCATCATGAAAAGATTACCGTATAAATTTGAGATTAGATACGCTGAACATCCCTATCTAAAAACAAAGATTAATGGTTATGATGTCGATATAGTGCCAGCTTTTAAAACTCCCCCAGACAAAATAATCTCGGCAGTAGATAGAACTCCTTATCATACAGAATTTGTTCTATCAAAAATAACGCCTCAGTTTGCTAATGAGATAAGACTTCTAAAAGCCTTCTTTAAAGGAATAAATGTTTATGGCGCTGAAGTAAAAGTAGGTGGCTTCTCAGGCTATGCATGCGAGCTACTAATAATATACTATAAAACATTCATTAAGGTTATAGAAGAGTTATCTTCCAAAAAACAATTTTTTATAGACCTAACATCATCGTGGAACAAAAAGGAGGCATTAAGAAAATTTAGACATAGATTTATTCTCATAGACCCAACAGACCCAAATAGAAACGTAACTAGTGCACTTAGGATCGATTCGCTATCAAGAGCAATCCTGATGGCAAAGCTCTTTTTGGAGAAGCCATGCATACAATATTTCTTCCCAAAGACCCATCCGATAAACATAAAAATAGAAGAATTACTAAATACAAGATCGATTATTCTAATTCTGCTTAAAAAAGAAAAAAGAACGCCACCTGACGTATATTGGGGTCAAGGGCTAAAAATTGCAAACAAAATAAAAAAGGTTTTGCAGAAAAGTCTCTTTGGGTTTATATCGATAGATACTTTTGAGACGACAGATGATGTAGTACTGATAGTTGAAACATATATGAAAACTCTGCCTCCAATACAAAAGATACAAGGACCGCCAACATACGCCAAAATGGCGCATATAAGAAGATTTTACGAAAAACATAAAGGAGAAATCATATCGGGACCGTGGATAGAAAACGATAGGCTGTATGTATTGATAAAAAAGCAGATAAGATCAGTTGAAAATCTTATAGACAGATACCTGAAGAAAATAAAAATTCATCCTTCTTTTTCCTCATTCGTTGTTCTCACAAAGAATCCAGACATCATTCGGTATGCAGAAAAAACTGGGACAATGGATACTTTGCTGCAAAAAATTAAAAAAATAGACATTCAGCAAAAACTTCAAGAAGATGTGCTCTCATCCGCCTAGCCATTCGTGTTAGAAGATAAACAAATAAAAAATAATGTGGTAGCATATACTATAACATGTGGTCTATACTCTTCTACCTCTACGTCCTCCAGGTCTCCTGATCGAATCATGTGGTATTGGCGTTATATCATCAATACTTATTATTTGCAATCCAGACCTAGCTATTGCTTTTATGGCCGCCGCTGCGGCTGCTGAGTTTATATTTGGTGATCTATTTCCGCCTCGTCCTCTAAGCTTAACCATTACTCGAGACATTCCAGTTTCGAGTGCTTTTGTTGCGGCATGTCTGCCTACTAGCATAGCAACCCATGGCGTAGATTCATCTCTTGATGTCTCCGCGAACATACCGCCTACAGCTCTTGAAACTGTCACGGCCCCAGTGGCGTCTGTTATTGTTAGAAGTGTATTGTTTTTGTGGCAGAAAAGATATGCTGTCCCCATTTTTAGGGGATCTTTTTCAATTTTAGCTTTTTTTGTTTCTTTTTTTTTGCTTTCTGGCATATTCCGTCCCCATGGTAGATACTTCAATATATCATTGATTATTATTCATTACAAAAGATTGCATTTAAATAAAACTTATACCAGACCTCTTATTCTTCTACATAGAATTTTAGCTCTTCTCCGCGTTCTAGCGCGCTTTCAATCAATTTACCCGAACGAGATCTTCTTGATATGCGTAGCTTTCCGCTTCTAGATGTTAATCCTCTTGCTACTATTGCAGGCCCAGCGTATCCAACTACGTGCCTAGATCCATGTTCCTTTCCGAAATCAAATATAAATGCTCTTCTGCTTACTTTTAGCGTGTATATAACACTTTCTCTTGATGCTGGGCCTTCTATAGACTCAGCTCCATAGATTTCTCGTGATGCTTCCTTTGATACTGGTACTACGAATGTTCTTTCTCCGAATGTGTACATTTCAAAGAATGGTTTTCCTGTCATGAAGTCATATACGACAACCACGGGTCTGGCTAGATCCTCGGATTTTAGGCCATAGGGTACTTTTACTGTTGTTCTTAGAGCTAATACTTTCTCTACAGATCCATTTCGCATATGAATAACAGTGTCGATAATACTTGGTATCATTCCTAATTCTATTTTTCCAACAAATCTTTGTATGGCATCAATAGCTGTTGTTGAATGTATGACTCCAACCATTCCTATTCCCGCCAATCTTAGATCAGCAAAAAGTTTTACGTCTTCTATGTTTCTGATTTCGTCAAATATACAATAATCGGGGCGTGACAGCAATAAGATGTCATGAAGCTCTTCTGGGGTACCATAATTTTTTGAATATTGTGTTATTTCTGCGCTTAGTTGCATATCTCTTGGGGCTTCTATTGTTTTCACGATTTTTCTTTTTTCTCTGTAAAATTCAGCGAGTGCTTGAGCGAACGTTGTTTTTCCTGCGCCTGGGGATCCTGATATTAGTATTCCCTCGGCTTTTAGTTCAAATCTTCTTAGTAGCTTTTCTGGAAGATCATAATCGTTTATATGTAGCTTTCGTATTGGTCTAACAGCAGTAATCTCAAGCCCATCTGAAAATGGGGGTCTTGTTATCACAATACGCATATCCTTAAGCTGAATAATCATACTTCCCGGTCTCTCAATTTCTATGAATCCATCTTGGATAGACCTTGAGGCCTCAATAATTTCTAGCATTATTTCTCTGAGCTCGTCATAGCTCATAGGCTTATCTCGGATCTGTTCGAATATCCACCTTCCTGGGACGCCTTTTTTTCTAACAGGTACGCATCCCTCTTTTAGATGGACAGAAAGAGTTTCGGAATCAAAAAGCTTATTGATTATAAGGTCGTTGACATCAATTTTTTGTATAACTAAAATAGCGTCGACACCAAATGATTTACATAGCCTATACATATCCTTACTACTAGTTAAAACAGTAGCGCCTAGGCGCATAGCCAATTCTATAAGAACCTCTTCTATTGATACCCTATCCGGGGTATCTGAAAACTCAAACTCTAATCTAGCTTTTTTCCCAAATTCCTCAAGAAGCTCTATTCCTATGCGTCCTTCGTCAAGCCCCTCGTCTGCCATCTTTTTAAGACGTCTAACAATAAGTGAATGAACATAAAAAATCCCATCAGGTATTAGCTCTATTATTTGTTGCTTCTTTAGGCCTCCTGACTCTATTAAGCTTAGGTCTACAACATATTTTTTCCTAGCGTTTGACATGATGCTCTACTCTCTCTATATCTACATCCTCCAATTATATGACTTGAATATAAAAATTGGGTGCTTATAAATTCGATATAAAATACTTAAAATGATAAATGCTAAAACAAGAAGATCAACACATAATATTAAGCATTGCGATGCCAAACAATATAAACTTTAAAACACAAAAAAATTCAATAATACTGAATGTTGAAAAGTGAAAATATTAGTTTGGGCCCGTAGCGTAGTGGTTAGCGCGTCCGGCTGATAACCGGAAGGTCTCAGGGATGCCTTAAGCCGGTTCGATCCCGGCCGGGCCCATCATGAAGAGTGCCCGGGTAGCTCAGCGGCTAGAACCGGCCTAAGCGCGGGATTTGTAATCCCGAGGTCGCGGGTTCGAATCCCGTCCCGGGCTTTCTCATATCTATTTCTAGGCGATTTTATGCCATAAGTTGTGATTTCTCGATTTGTTTAGTCCGTTGCTGTATGTTCAGAAGCATAATTTTACGTCTCGTGATATTTTTTGTGCTTGATTGGAGTTAATATAGTCGTTTATTTATTATTTTTCTTTACTTCATATGGTGACTTAGATGTTGGAGATAAGTTGGTTGGGTAGAGGCGGACAAGGAGTCGTATTTGCGTCTAGGTTACTTGTGGAGGCATTGATACTTGAGGATAGATTTGCTCAGTCCATAATTTTCTTTGGTGCTGAGCGTCGTGGTGCTCCAGTAAGGGCTTACAATCGCATTTCAGATGCGCAGATAAAGTATCATCATTTTGTTCATAATCCCGATGTTGTTGTTGTGTTTTCTAGGGAGCTTCTTGGGGTTGTAAATATTTTGGACGAGCTGAAAGATGGGGGGTTGCTTGTTATCAACACGCCTAACATTGAGGCCCTTAAGCCATATTTGAATATGAATTCAAATAAGAAGATTAAGATAGGAGGTTGTGATGCTACTCAGATTGCGCTTGATTTGAACCTAGAAGTGGCTGGGCTTGTTATACCGAACACAGCAATGTTGGGGGCTTTTTCTAAGCTTGTTGGTATGCCCTCGATAGACTCTCTGGTAAAAGCTATTGAGAATAAGTGGAAGGATAGACCTAAATTAGCGAATGTTAATGCTGAGGCTGCTAGACGTGGATATAATGAAGCTAGAATGTTGTTGGAATAAGCATAATATATTATTAATGGCATAACAAATAGTAGTATGGGTGTTTATGTATGAAAAATGTTGAGGATCATTTGCTTGTGCCTATCTCAAAGCCAAAAGTGGGTGTTGCTGGAAAGACCGGGAGTTGGAGAGTGTTTAAGCCCGTTATAAATTATGAGAAGTGTATCAAGTGTTATTTGTGTTATCTTCATTGTCCAGATGCTGCTATCGATGTTAAAAAGCATACAGAATTTCCAAAAATAGATTATGACTACTGTAAGGGATGTGGTATTTGTGCGGATGTGTGCCCTGTTAAAGCTATAACGATGGAGAGAGAATAAGCTTTATTTTAGTTGTTTTTTATGGAAAGACCTAAAAATCTTAAAAGAATTGTCGCGGAATGTGCTTTATGCTTTGTAGATTCTGGCATGATTCTCGGTATTGGTTCAGGAACAACGGTTAGAGAGTTTATTAAGGTGTTAGCGGAAAAAAAGATGGATGTTGTTGGTGTCCCAACTTCGATGGATACTGAAATGTTTATGATACAAAATCGGATTAAGGTTATGAGTCCATATGAGGTCGATAGAATAGATCTTGCTGTTGATGGTGCGGACTCTATATTGCTTGAGAGAAACGTGGTGTTGAAGGGAGGGGGAGGTGCGCTTGCAAGAGAGAAAGTCGTAGATTATTTTGCAAAAAAATTTTTGATTATAGTCGATGAGAGCAAAATAAATAGGATGGTTCCAATAGCTGTAGAGATTATTCCTTTTTCATTATTTTTTGTTAGGAAAGAATTGGAGAAATATGGCCAACCATATCTAAGATTATCAAACAAAAAACTTGGTCCAGTAATAACAGATAATGGTAATTGGCTTATAGATTTGCGCATATCGATGGATAAGATCGATCAGAAATTGGAATATGACATAAAAAGTATACCTGGCGTTGTTGAAAATGGGATCTTTAGCAGAGAAGCTCTGATATTAGTCTCGAAAAAAAATGGAAGTGTGGAGGAATACAAACTAAAATGAAAAATAGAAGAAAGAAAGAGATTCTTAAAATCAGAAAGAAAATCGCTAGGGAACATATAGAAGCGCTAATGCAAAGAGCTATTAGAATAGCAGTAGACGGAAATATTAAATTGGCTGAACAAATTGCGGGGCAAGCTAGGCGAATTGCGAGATTAGTAGGGGTGCGGATGCCCAAACGTTGGAAGTATTTTTTTTGTAGACATTGTAAATCCTTTATTTTTCCAGGAATAACTGCGAGGGTTCGAATCAGACAGAATAGATTTTCGCATATCGTTATCTTTTGTTATAAATGCAAAAATTTTAAGAGAATTCCAATAAAAACAAAAAAATAATGCTAGCCTAAAATTGCTTTAACATGCTCAATTGCAACGTCGTCGTCGAAATTTTTTTCGCTGAAAGTCTCCTTTATTAATTCTCTCTGCTGATTCACCTTTCCGGCCATTCCGAATAGCTTCCCGTTGAGTCCATGGGCGAGACGCGAGGCCATGAACTTATCTTTCACATTTGCCTTAGCACCGCACCAGATATATATCGTGGAGGACACATCGTCAACAATAAGTACACAAACATCATCGGTCAGAAGCTCTCCGATATTTTTACCCTTTACAGATTCAACTTTACTATCTTTAATGAGGGCTCCAATCAATGTCATAATTCTCTCCTCCTCCTACATAGATACTGATGGAAAATATATTTAAAAAGAATAAACAGCCAAAAATACGAAAAATTCATTTAAGCATGTCGTATATTTATTTGTGCAAAGAAAATGGTTGTTATATTTTTGTTTTTTTGCTAAATCTTCTTGGTGATATTCATGAAAATAACTGTAAGTCTAATAAAGGCGGATATAGGTAGTGTTGCGGGCCATATAAGAGTTCATCCTAAGACTGTGGAGATAGCAAAACGTAAACTTGAAGATGCTAAGAAAGAAGGAAAAATTATTGATTACTATGTTTTTAATGCCGGTGACGACTTAGAACTTTTAATAACGCATACTAAGGGGACAGATAATTCAGAAATACATGAATTAGCTTGGGAAACATTTAAGGTGGCTACAGAAATTGCAAAAGAACTAAAACTATACGCAGCGGGACAGGATCTCTTAGCGGAAGCATTTAGTGGGAACGTGAAGGGTATGGGCCCAGGAGTGGCAGAAATGGAATTCGAGGAGCGAAAGGCAGAACCGCTCCTAGTGTTTGCAGCAGACAAAACGGAGCCAGCGGCATTTAATCTGCCAGTATTTAGGATATTCGCAGATCCATTTAACACGGCTGGATTAATAATTGACACAAAAATGCATAAGGGATTTAAATTTACCATACTTGACACGATTGAAGGAAAAGAGATAGAACTCAGCGCGCCAGAGGAAATATATGACATACTGGCACTAATAGGACATACGAGGTACGTAATAAAATATGTGTACTCGAAAGATCCGCAGATAGGAATAGCGGCAGCTGTATCAACTCAGAAGTTATCTCTAATAGCTAACAAGTATGTTGGTAAGGATGATCCTGTATGCCTGATCCGTGCTCAGCATGGACTCCCTGCGGCGGGTGAGGTACTTGAGGGTTTTTCACTTTCGCATCTTGTTAAGGGCTGGATGAGAGGAAGCCACATAGGCCCTCTGATGCCTGTTCCTCTAAAATATTCTCAGTGTACGAGGTTTGACGGTCCTCCTCGTGTTGTTGGTTTGGGGTTCCAATTGAAGAACGGCGAGCTGGTTGGGCCTGTTGATTTGTTTGATGATCCTGCTTTTGATTATCAGCGTCTTAGAGTTATGGAAATTGTTAACTATCTAAGAGCTCATGGACCTTTTGAGCCTCATGTTCTTCCTCTCGACGAGCTGGAGTATACTACGCTTCCAAAAGTGCTTGAAAAGTTAAAAGATCGTTGGAAAAAAGTAGATTAAAGAATAGAAGAAGAAAAATGAGGGCTCGTTTTTTAAATTCTTTTTTCTTTGCGGTAGATAATATATCCAGACACAAAAGCTATTTTGCTATCAGTATCTTCTTTATGTATTCCTCGAATGGTGTGTCTATTATATAGCTGTCTATGTGTTCTGTTGGTTTTTTATTGAGAATGATATTGTTTATATTATGAGTTTTTATTTTCTTTATCTTCACATGAATTAGTGTTGGATGGGAAGTTAATCTTACTACTGTTTCTCTTGGTGGCATGATTTGTATGTATCTTTTTAGGTTTTCATCGTTGATTATTATATGTTCATGTTCTGGTATTTCGGCATTCATCATAAAGAGAGTTCCGGCATTTGATATGATATCTGGACTAATAGTGAAAGGTGATTGAGAAATGACGATTAGTCCTAGCCCATATTTCCTAGATAATGTGGCGAAATCTTCTATGGCTGTTGTTTCGACAGAGGATTCGATTCTTCTCCATGGCATAAGGTAGCGGCCTTCTTCTATTACCAAACATAGTCGAGGGGTTTCTGTGGTATTAATGCCTTCTTGGAACATATTCATTACTACATATCTGAAAATTATATTTACGAGAAGCAGGATCTCCCTTTTGAGGTTCCTTTTGAAAAGGAATGAAAGATCAAATACAACATTTTTTTTCTTGAGATTGCCTATGTTTATGTTGCTTTTTCTTACCCAAAAAATGTTTTTGCTTGTTCCTGAAAATATTGATTTTAATCTATTTGTAACTGCGTAGAATGTGTAGAAAGCTGTTGGGATGTCGGATTCTACTTCCTTACACCAGTTCATTAGATTATTAAGAAAGGATCGTGGATTTGGATTTTGTCCTGTCACTGTAGACCATACAGCATATGATAATGCTCTTTCCATTTGGGCAGATATTTCTTCTCCACGTAGTTTTATGGTTTCTAATAGCAGTGAGGTTAAAAACGAAGAATATGATTCTCTATCTTCGTTAGAGCTCTCAAAAATATTGATCATCAGAGGAAAATCTTCTGTTCCGGGTATATATAGGAGAAATTCGTGTCTATGTATAAAATCTATGTATTCTCTGTGGAAGTCAAAGATCCATACCTTGCTATGTGAGTTGTTGAGTATTCCTTCTATTATTGCTCTTGCAAGTCGAGATTTTCCCATTCCTGTCCTACCGATAATAAGAATGTGGCGCTGTATATCTGATAGTTTGAGATAGAAGGGGGATGTTGGCTCTCCATATTTTAGTTGCCATCCAATGTGGATATGTCCCCTAGTTACTTCTTCGCAGATATCTAATTCTGGTACTCCTATTTTTCTTTTTTTTGTTGATATCAAGATATGAAAGAGCATAACTACAAAATACAGGGCAATGTTAAGATTTGATTTAAGTGTTATGTTAAATGAGTCCCCAAAGATTATGTCGAATATTGTGGTTATTTCTGGTTCTAGATTTCTGATCTTTTTGTTGTTAATTCTATAGGGCAAAAAGGAGAATGGCATGTTTATGAGTTGCTCTAATTTGTTATGTATATCGCTTTTTAGGGCTGATATATTGCTTAGCTCTTGGCCGAACAAAAGGGCTATTCTGATGGTGACATCTTCAGTAAAGATATTTGGCTCGATATTTTTCATTATGGTGTTGCGGTTGGGGATATGCGATACGATACGGGGCTTTGGGTGAGTTCTAATTATTGCTTGTTTTATTGAATTAAGATCCAAACCAAAGATTATAAACTGATTGTTTTGAATCAGCTGAAGTGGGAAGGAATATTGCTGAAAATTATGAATGTTTTTTAAAGATCTTTCTATAAGGAATCCTTCTGGCAACATTTTCAGTAGTGAGGATATGCGTATTTCTTTTGAGAGAAGTATCTCCATTTTTCTTATTTGCCTTGTGACTATGGTTTTATTGGAGAGAATCTTTAAGATATCTTTTATTGATTCTTTGTTGAGGATAGCAAAGTGTGATCCTGATATTGTGATAAGATTTTTTAGGTAGGCTATGGCCTTTCTAATAGTATTTTTTAGTTTTCCCGATCGAACCGACATAAAATGAAGCAACAAATAGCATTTTATGGCGTCATGTTTTTTGTATAGAATTATGAAAAATTTGCCCCCAATTTCATCTAGTCTCATGATCGTGTTCCTAAGTATGGCTATATAGCTTTCAGTGTTAAATGCTTGGTTCGTTGCGTATCTAAATATTTGTGATATAACCATCGCAGACTTAAATACTCTGCCGCGATCAATAATAACTATGAATTTGTTATCCAAAATCTTTGTTTTTATGTTCGCCATACGCATCACATGATTAATCTGGGGGTTTTGGTCTTCTAATTGCTTCGAGAATAATCTAAAGGCGGAATGTAGAGGCTTGAAGCGAACATAGGGAGGTCAGATAGTTTATGGTATGTTGAATCGATGTTTTGGAGAGATACCGAGAGATTGCTTAGAGAATAGGCTATATCTTTAACCAAGAAAAAAGAAGGCTCGATGTCTCGGCATAAGTCAGACCTATAGGTTGACTTATATTCTAGCGAACATTCATAAAAACGATTCATTATTCCCCCTATAAGTGTATCGGTGATATATATTAGGAATCATAGAAACCATTGGTTTAATGAAAAAGTTGATTTTTTTAATTTTAAAAAGATGAAATAGAATAATTTAGATGCTTGTCCTTATTTATCTATATTTGAGGCAGGAGGGGTGGAGTAGTGGTATCTCGCTGCCCTTGCAAGGCAGAGGCCGCGGGTTCAAGTCCCGCCCCCTCCACCATCGTTAGAGCATGTTCAGAGATTTCTCTCTGTTGCATGTTTCTATGTTTATATGTAGCGTCATAGAAGTAGTGCTCTATACTAAGGCGCTCAGACATTAAAATGTTATAGTGTAGGGCCTGCTTCGAACATAAATTAGACCTAAACTAAAAAATTAGCGTAGTATCCACTTTAGATAAAACTTTAAAAATAGAAAAATAAGAATATCTAATACAATAGACAAGACAAAACAAAACAACGAAGTGGGCCGGTAGCTCAGCCCGGAAGAGCGTCAGGCTTTTAACCTGAAGGTCGCGGGTTCGAATCCCGCCCGGCCCATAATAGGTTTCTTATGTTTCTTGAGAGCCCAATGAAAAATTAGAAGTACCATAAAGCGTGAAAATAGAGTCATCATCATATTGCCACATAAGATTTTTTTTATCTGTGTTGAAATATTTTTTGGATGATATATTAACGGTGCTATTCGTGCTGAATGTCCTAGATGACGTCGTTTTGAGATTTATTGCAGAAAAAAGCCCGATCCTATTATACGGAGAGAAAGGCGTTGGAAAAACACTCTTTTTGTTGCAGATAGCCTATTCTTTCTGGCTTAAGGGATACAGAACATATATTCTCGGATCAAACAATACAATGTCCACAATTAATAATAGACTACCCAGACTGCGAAACATAGAGATCATAAACAACGCGAAAATATATGACATATTTTCCCTAAACGAACGCATAAAAGCATTCAAAGAAACAATAGTAGAGCTCAAAAAAATCAAAGAAATACATAGAACCCCAATATGCATACTAATCGATGATATTCTCCCAGCGGACTACCAGATCGACTACAAGATCAGGCTCGAAGAAACAATAAAAATAAACAGAATCCTCTTCTGGCTCAAACTCCTACAAAAAATACTAAACATATGCATAATTATCACAACAAACGAAAACATAAAGAAAAAACTCCCATACAAAGCCAGCATCTTCCGCCACTACGGATACAGCCTACTACGAATAGAAAAAGAAACACGAATCAGAACAATACAAGAAATAACAATAAAAAACAAAAACAACAATCAAATCAAAACAGAAAACCTATGGCAAGCAACAATAACACCAAACGGATTCATCCTCAAACCAACATAGCACCAAACAAATAGACTATACAGACCAGTTAAGATACCACCATCATAACTTCACAATAATTTAAGGCTTTAGTTTATATTTCGGAAATTCTCCATGTTTCTGTATCTATGTCCACTAATTTCAAGCCGAATCTTTTGAGCCTCACAAAGTGTCTTACATTTTTTGTCCACAGAGGCGTGTTGTTGGTTATGCATATAGCTCCTATAATTAGGTCTCTCTCATCAATTATTTCTCCTTTCGATGATAGATCAGTCCATATTTTTCCAGCGATAGTAATACTTTTATTGTCAAAACTAAGCACATTAAAAGCCAGCTCCAAGGAACTTTTAGATTCTTTAGGATCAATACCAGCCTTAATCTCGCCCCTCAGATATTCATATTCGGTAATTACGGTAATGCATGCATCGAATTTACTGACAAATGCATCCAGTTTTCTTAGCTTAGAAAGAAGTATAAGCGTGTCCGTATCCAATACTATGGGTCTCATCCTTTAGAACCCAAACTCATCTTTCTCATGCTATCTACGGATTCCTTAACGTTTTTCTCCACACTACTATCAAAACGCTCCTGTATTCTACGAGCAGCGATAATTCGCTTTAACATAATATTTTCCTCCAGCAATTTAAGCAAGAATTCGCTCCAATCCAAGCCCCCTCTTCTGGAATCTAACTTTTCTTTAACATGTACTAAAACAGGAATGGTAGTATACTTCCCTGAAGCCATAATTATCGCCAATAATATAAATAATAATATAATTATATCATTATTCAATAATAGCTATAAATAGCTTATATAACATTTTTGCTCAGGCAGACCCCCAACGGGTATTTTAGGTTAGCGACTATAAAACATACTACATCTCCGATTATTCTCTCTACACTATACCGAAATGCCTCCAGACTCAAGAGGTCCAGATTCAACGTCATCCTCGAGGAGGGAATAAATATGTATATAGGATCCACAACAACACTAAGCAATACAAACACCCCTAATAATAAATCAGATAGTGCAACCTCAAAATATA
The DNA here is from genome assembly GCA_030587585.2 of Candidatus Njordarchaeota archaeon. GTDB lineage: Archaea > Asgardarchaeota > Njordarchaeia > Njordarchaeales > Panguiarchaeaceae > Panguiarchaeum. The sequence continues at coordinate 520 of JAUQYS020000079.1, read as the reverse complement.
GATCAGAACAAAAAATCCACAATACTTTTAACACTTAAAAATCACCAATACCCATCAAAAAACATCACACAAAACCCAAAAACAACGCAATATATAATCACAATTATATAGCAAATACCAAACAATAATAGAAAAGGAAACACAAAAACAACCAAAAACAAAAAAATAAACCCCAAAAAACAACCAAAAAAACAAAAAATTTATAAAACCACCAAAAACATATACTATAATTGCAACAAAAAAACATACCCATACACCCCAAACCGGGGGAACGGAAAAGGGGCAAGCACACACCACAAGCAAAGACACCGGGCAAACAAGGCGGGTGGTGGATGGCTCGGCTCGGGGGCCGAAGAAGGGCGCGGCAAGCTGCGAAAAGCCCCGGGAAGGCGCATGCGGCCGTAGATCCGGGGATACCCGAATGGGACCTCCCGCCTAGGCAAAAAGCCTAGGCGCACCGAAAGGTGCGGGAACCCCCCGAAGCGAAGCATCCCAGTAGGGGGAGGAAAAGAAATCAACA
>JAUQYS020000344.1:0-2457 GCA_030587585.2 Candidatus Njordarchaeota archaeon | reverse complement strand
CTACTTGCGTCTATGTTTATTTTTAAGAGCGCACCTTCCGGGATCTCCATACCTCTAATCATATCGATGAATCCAGAAATAGTGGTTTCTTCTATCTTAAGTCTTTTTGAAAGCATTGGTCTACAGGTAAGTTTTTTTGTTTGGATACTTATTCTTCCATCAGGACCTATTTCTATAAGATTAAAAGATTTTTCCTCATGTTCCTCATCGAATGCCATTCTTTCAATAGAGCCCGAATAGTATATCCGCTCCCCTATTTTTTGAGGCTTATGTACATGACCCAACGCAACATAGTCAAAATATTTTTCGTGAAGAGAATTATATGGTATCTTTTTTTCTTTAACATATAGCGATTTGATTTTTGTTAAGTCTGCTTCTCTCAACATAATGTGAAGCATAAGGATTCTAACGTCGGGCATATCTTGATCTAGACGCTTATTAAGTGCCTCAATTTTGCTTTCTATATATTTTTCGTAGCTTATATCTATCCTACTTATCTCAAGAACCCTTGGATCGATATATGGGATCGCTACTATTCCTATTTTCTTATTCTTTATTTTTAGAACTATTGGCTTTTCTGGGAGCCTGCTAATGTAGATAAACTTGGGGACATGCGCCGCGACGAGACCCTCGATCGGATTTTTCGCATCCCTAGTTTTGGGGCGATCATGATTTCCAGCAATAGCTACGACATAAATGTTATTTTTTACCAACTTTCCAACAAACTCCGAGAATTTAACAAAATCTATGGTACTCGGATTTGGCCTATGAAATATATCGCCAGAAATAAGAACAATATCTACCTTGTTGTCTACAGCAAACCTAGCTATGTAATCCATGTTTCGGTACATATCTTCCCTACGCTGCTCCTCTACGTTGTTTCCCTTAAGCTTAGAAAACCTATTTCCCAGATGAAAATCCGCTGTATGTATTATCCTTATAGTTCTGTCTGATTTATCCATATTATCCACACTCAAAACCAATATGGCTAGATAAATCCACTTTCAATCAATTCTTTTTCTTTTTTTGTTATATCATCTTTCATTTTTTTCATTTGTTCTATAAAAAACTTTGCGATATCCGCGTAATCCTTGACTTTTACGACAACAGGAAAACCGACAGCCTCGCCATAGATTAGTACCTCTCTGCGGTCAAGAACAGGAACTACCTTCTTGAATAATTCTGCTCTAGGGATCCCTATAAGGGCTGCTTCTATATCATTTTTATCTGTTAATGTAAAAATAAAATTTGTCCAAAGCATACTAACAACATCACTATCGAGCTCTCCAGGCTTCTGGTCTATAACACAAAGCATAACTCCTTTCTTTCTCATTTCTCTTGCAATCGCCCCAAATGGAGACTGCCTATATGTTGTTTTGCCCAAAAAGTTGTGTGCTTCTTCCAAGAATATTATTATTTTTGTTTCTATCTCCTCGCCCTTCACGCTTTTATCTATTATTTTTTCCCTAAGACGCCTCGCTATAAGATTCGCTATTATCATATAAAGAGGAGTTTCCTTCTCATATTTACCAAAACTAATAACTATGCTCTGCCCATCGCGAGATATAAGATTATCAACAATATCATCTATCGAGCTCTTGCCACAGGTAAAGGGATAGTTTATTAGTGCTTTAAGTTTCGATGTTTGGGACCTAAAAGAATGTAGGCCAGCACCAAGTTCTTTCATAGCTGAAGTAATATCCTTTCTGATCTCATCAAAATCATTTTTTCCCGTTTGTTTTTGAATCTCATTTAATATCCGTCTCCCTTCTTCGGTCTTCTCAAGTTTGGAGGCCACATTATTGTCCAAAATGAAGCCCCAAACCCATAGATCTCCAAGCTTCCTTTTTAATATCTTTTCGTAATCATATAAATAATTAAGAAACGTAGTGGTTACACCAAATACTGGGGCTATGAGTCTTATATCGTCAACAGTTAATTCACTATAATTAATCTTAAGTAGATGTAGTCCCCTCTTATCTGCCAGTTCTACATCGGGTGTATATCTCTTAAATCTATCCGAGAATATATTAGCAATACCCTTAGCTATCGGATTACCCATATTATCTCTTAACTCCAAAGAATACTCAGAATGCATATCGAAAATAAGCAGTCTTATTCTCTGAGCCTGCGGATCTTTATTAGCCTTGATAGCATCATATACTGCTATGTATCCAGCAAGGATATTGCCTAAGAACGTTTTGCCTGTTCCTGATTTGCCAAAAATACCAAAACTAAGCTCAACAAGTTTTTCAACATCGATTGGTATTTCTACTTTTACTTCTTTTGGTGTTTTTGGGGCACCAATATTCCACTTTTTGAAGCTATCTTCCACTCCGAAAAAGTATTTTATCTCGTCCTCCGTAGCCTCTATTATATCTGAATAAAAACTGGGTGTAGTGTCTGCGGTCTTTGCATTTTCATTTGATGCTTGAGAGATAAGAACTAATTCTAGCC
>JAUQYS020000303.1:0-8233 GCA_030587585.2 Candidatus Njordarchaeota archaeon | reverse complement strand
TTTTTAGGTTTGCTAAGATTGCTCATGAGGCTCTTGGGATAGAATATGAATTCAGTAAAAAGGACAATGCATTTAAGAGTGATTTCTTGCGATTAGAATTTGAGATGCCTCATCGAGCTATAAAAATGGCTCATATTGCTGACGCATTAGTAGTAGACGAGGTTGCGGCGATTCCTTTTCCTTTTCTAAGAAAAACAATTGGAGCATACAAAAAAATTGTTTTCTCGGGGACTGTGCATGGATATGAAGGAACGGGAAGAATTTTTGCAGTTAGATTTCTAAAAATATTGGAGGAAACCAAAAAGAAATTTTATAAAGTCGAGCTTGACGAACCCATAAGATACGCGGAGAATGATCCCATAGAGAAATGGCTCTTCGACATACTACTATTAGACGCAGAACCATTGCCAATAGATGAAGGAGTACTTCGAGAGATTGATAAGGCAAAGCTAATCGAGATAGACCCAAAGAAGTACTTCCTAGAGGACGAAAAATATGAAAGTTTCTTAAGGTCACTTATAGGCATCCTAACGACCGCACATTATAGAAATAACCCGAAAGATTTGCTATTGATGAGCGATGCGCCTCATCACAGGATGTTTGCTCTTGTTATTCATTCCGTTCCAGTAGTTGCTCTGCAGATCGCGGAAGAAGGAGAAATCCCAGAAGATAAGATACAGGAATTAATACAGGAGGCACCGCCAGGCCATCTTATACCTGATAATGTTACTAGATATACTGGTCTAGTGGAGATACCGCTATTGAAGGGTTTTCGCATAGTTAGAATAGCAACGCATCCATCTCTACAGGGACATGGTCTTGGTAGTTTGGCGCTTAAAAAGCTTTCGGAAAGAGCAAGAAAGGAAGGAGCGTTATGGATAGGAGCATCGTTTGGAGCAAATCCACGACTACTCAACTTTTGGCTGAAAAACAAATTTTTAGCGGCAAATATGTCGCCTATAATTAATCCCAAAACAGGCGAATATTCAATTATTGTCATGAAACCATTAGCAAAGCGAGCAAAAAGACTTATCTTGGAGGCAAACAAGCAATTGAAGATCAGGCTGCTTAGAGAGCTAAGAAATAGCTATTGGGAGCTAGAGACTGAGACCGCACACATGATTTTAAAAATGGGGGATCCTATCGAGGTTATTCCGCAGCTCAATACGGGGGATATATTCCGACTAGGCCTATATACACGGTTTGGAGGAAAAATAGAGGCATGTATAGACGTTATAGACGAGATCGTTAAGATCTACTTCGCAAGAATGTATTCATTTCTTTCAAGGGAAGAGGAAATATTACTTGTAAAGAAGATATGTCAACGACGGCTGATTGAGAAGGAGGAGCTAATAAAAATTAGAAAAATCGTAAAGAAGCTATGGGAGTCTATTATCAGAATAAAAATAAAGGGCAAAAAACGCAAATCTAAGAAATAAGATAATCTAAATCATTTTGTTTAGCAAATTTTTTATATTCTGGCCCCAATAGCCTAGGACTCCTCCCTCATGATATAGCTTCTTGACGCTCTTTTTGTATCCTCCTTGCTTTGGGGGATGTAGTCTGAACACTGGTTTTAGCCAAGGTATGTCTTTGAATTTTATTTCTCCTTCCCATAATGCCTTTGCTAATTTTTCAATGCTGTCAAATTTGTCATTAGAACACTTCTTGACGAGCTCATTGCTGATTCTCCTATTACCAACAAGATATCCACGTTCTTTTAATAATTTATGGAACATATCAAAATCTATTTCACCCCAAGCTACTTTGTGCTGTGCTTTTATGAGCATTCCTTTAAGACTAGGAGTATATTGCACAACAACACAGTGATTAGGCTTGTGTAATCTTAGTAATTTTAATGTGTCCTCAACATCTTTTCGCACATTAACAGTACCACGTATCCTAATAATAGCGATCCATCTACCATCGGGCTCAGGTAATTTGCCACTTTTTTTGTTTGTGGACATGTTTTGCTCGCCTGACTTATCTTGGAATATTTAACCAAAATAACCTGTATATGTAACTAATCAAAACCAATGAAATCAAATATTTGTTATGTATTTATTGTTGTCAAATATCAATAATAATATAGTAATCATTAAATATATCGATCTCTGTTTTCGAATGGAGATTCGCATGAGCAAAAAAGTAGATGATCTTGTTGATGCGCTATTTGCTCGTGACACAGACTTTTTGAAATACATGATCAAGAAAAGGAAAAAGCACGGTATGATACTGGCGATTTTGGGTATCATAATAATGTTGTCTCCATTAGTAGCTTTTATACTGCTTGCAGATATATTACCCTTCCTTGTGCCTCCTATTACTGATTTCGGATCGCTGCTTCTGATTTTTATGATAGCCTACTTTATCGGTTTCAAATTGGTTCAATATGGTATTATTGTTAGGAAAGAAGCCGCCAATATACTAAATCCAGGGGCCGGGCGATATGTATTTTACTCAAAACTAGAATGCCCTAAATGTGGTTTTGAATATATACGCGAAAGAAAGCCAGGAGAATTTGTGGGTGACACCGTGGAAGAAACATGTCAAAAATGTGGTCGACCAATGAGGATATCTGGAATTTATGCAGAGCCAGAAAAAAAGATAGAACCAATAGGATACCCATTAGTGGCTATACCAGGTCAAAGCGTGACACTATCTATAAAAGCGGCAATAATGGATAAACTTACCCCCTTTAAACTAGCATTTAGATCGAAAGAAAAAAACGATAACAAAGAAGACTAATCGGCTAGTCTGTTGTTTCTTTTTTGGAGAATATGTTGATTGTTTCTTCTAGGAGGTCTTCTAGACCAATTCCAGACATAGCTGAGCAAGGGATTATTTCTAGTTCTTTTCCAGAATATTTGCGGATTAGTTGCTGGATTTTGTCTATTTTTTGAGGGATCCCATTGTTTAATGCATCAATTTTATTTGCTGCTACGAGCATATTTTTATCTATAAGGTTGTTTCTCTTTAATATCTTGGCGGTTGCTTTTATTTTAAGATCCAGCATACTTTGGTTATCGGCTATATCTATAGTCCAGATAAGCATATCGGCCTCGACCATGTCTTCAAGATTGATTCTGAACGAAGAAATGATCCGTGGGTCAAGATCGGATACAAAACCAATCGTATCTACTAACAAAATTTTTTCTGCGCCTCGAAGCTTTGAATATTTAGGCGAAAGCGTTGTAAAAGGCCTTAATGATACTGGCTTTCGTTCTCCAGTTAAAGCATTGAAGAGACTGGTTTTTCCAGCATTATAGTATCCCACAAATGTAACAATCCTAAACCCTAACTCTTTTCTTTTTTTGATCTGAACGATTTTCTTCTGAAGCATACCTTGAATTCGCTCCTTGATTTTTTTACGTCGCTTTCTGAGCCATGCTACTTTAGGTACCCAACCGTACTCACCACCAGCCCTGAAGAATGGCTTATCGGTAGGTCCATGTATTAGTTTCTCTCTCAGTTTGAAATAAGGTATAAGTTTTTCTAAGTATGCTAGCTCGATCTGCATTTTTGCTAGTTGGTCTCCAGCGTTTTTTTGAAATATTTCCAGAACAAGTTCATAGCGGTCAATTACCTGCAGCCCAGTAAATCGCTCTAAGTTAAACTTTTGTATGCTTTTAAGTGTATTCCAGATGACTAGTGTATCCGCATTATTGATCTCGGCACGGTTTTTTATTTCGTCGATTTTTCCTCTCCCAAAGAGCGTAGAAGATATTGGAGCGGGTTTTGTTTGAATAACCTCATCAACAATATTATATCCAGCAGATCTGACAAGCTCCTTAAGCTCAAGAAGCCTAATTTTCCAATCATATTGATTAGGTTTTCTAAGCATAGCTACTATAGCATTATTGGTAGTCATCCTTAAACACTATAACGATCAGAGACCAATAGTTTTTAGTATTATCATTTGTTGATTTTAATATAAGCATATGGTGCTTATTTTGGTAAAAATTATAGTAGACGAAATGCTCGGAAACATTGTTAGATGGCTAAGAATTCTCGGAATAGACACATTCGCAGCAAGTGATCTAAGAAAAAACCCATCAGAAGACATAGATACAGACATTTTATTCTTCGCTATGGAGAAAAACCGCGTCCTTATAACATCAGACCATGAGCTGGCTGAAAGAGCAAGAAAATTAGGAATAACAGTAATAAGAATAGAAAACAGAACGAAAGATACATGTCGTGCGTTGAGATATATCCTAAAACAACTCAATATGCTTGATTATTCGAAAAAAACATTGATGTCTAGGTGTCCTATCTGCAATGGAACACTAAAAAAAGTAGACAAAGACCAAGTCAAAGATAAGGTCCCCGAAGCAGTCTATCAAAACAAAGAAGAATTCTGGATATGCAAAAATTGCGGAAAAATATACTGGGTCGGATCCCACTTCAAAAACATAAAAAAAGTTCTAGAATGCGTATTCTCAGAAGAAAAATAGGGATGCACGATGAAGGTTACATACTACATCGGTTGCAGCGGATGGTGGTACAAAGACTGGGACGGAACATTCTATCCACAAGGATTAGACGAAAAAAACAGACTGAAATACTACACCAAACACTTCAACACAACCGAAATAAACGTCACATTCTACAAGCTCCCTAACAAAAAACAATTCATAAGCTGGGCAAAAAGAACACCAGACAACTTCATATTCAGCATAAAAGCCCCCCAAGAAATAACACACAAACTGCATTTACTCTACGCCGAACGCATAATGAAGAAATTTCTCGAAACAATAGAACCATTAATAAAAACAAGAAAAATCGGAGCAATCCTATTTCAATGCCCACCAGAATTCGTAAAAACACAAGCAACACTAAACAGACTTAAAGACTTCCTAAGTAATCTAGAACAGGACCTAGAATACGCAATAGAATTCAGACACAAAAGCTGGCTAGAAAAACAAGTATTCGAACTACTAGAAGAACACAACATCGCGTACACAATCGTCGACGGACCCCACCTACCAACAACAATAAAAATAACATCAAACTTCACATACATCCGCTTCCACGGCTACGGAAAAAAAGTATGGTACTACTACAACTACAAACAAAACGAACTCGAAAAATGGGCAAAAATAATACAAAACGAAATAACCCCCCAAGTAAAAAAACTCTACATATACTTTAACAACCACTTCAGAGCCTACGCACCAAAAAACGCAAATGAATTCATCACGATCCTCGGACTAAAAAGAATAGACCTAGGACTAAAACCAACACAATCACTACTATCACAATTCCTAAAAAACAAAAACCAAAAACACAGCTAGGTCTAATAAGGCACAAAATTAACAACCATTAACGATTCATAAAGGCTTAAAATGGAGGCGGGGGCGGGACTTGAACCCGCGACACGAGGCTATCCACAAGCTCTATAAGGTACAACAGTATGACTTTCGTACCTGCGGGCCCCTGCGCTACCCAGCTGCGCCACCCCGCCTTGCTTGTTGGCTTTTTTGGTGACTGTTGTGGTTGTTTTTTATGTTTCTATTATGATATTATATGTTAGTATTATTTTTTTAAAGGATCGTTATTCTTCTTGTGGATTAGGTGTCGTATGTTGTTTGTATCTGTTGCGTGTGCGTATATTTAGAGAGCATTGTAGCATAGTGTTTTTTAACTAGAGCTTCAAGTGTTTTTTGTGTTCTCTGAAAGATTTTTAGCATATTTTCTGTCTTTCTAAAAATTTCTTATAAGATTAGGAGACAATTTTTGTAGATTTCTTCGCTAGGTGTATGTTTATAGTGGTTGGGGATATGGTTTATAGTGTGTTTAGGTTTTTGTTTTTGAGTTGTAAGAGAGAATGTATTATGGTGCTACAAAGATTGTTTAATTTTTCGTAGTGGTGCGATGTATGTGGATATCTATTGTTGGCATATTATTGGTAACTTTTATTAATTGTTTCCGATAGTTAACAATATTGTTAGCTATTGGAATTGGGTATGTTGATGGGAATGCATGAGTTGGTTAGTATTGCTAAGACAATGAATTTGGATCCAGAGTGGTACTTGAGAGAATATTTTCAGAAGACAGTATTGTATGCTTTGTCTGCGCTGAATCTTAGTGAATACTATATTTTTCAGGGTGGTACAGCTCTCCGCATAATATATAGCTCGCCTAGGCTTTCCCTAGATATGGATTTTACGATCATAGACAGACCTATTGATGATCTTAAAGATGACTCAATTAAGATTATAAATTTTCTCGATAGATTCTTCAGCGCATTTAATTTGGGCGTGGCCAAATCTAGAGAAAAAATGATTCGAGAAGAAGGATTTTATAGATTCTTCATAGCATTTAACACATTGAATCTTCTGAGGAAAAAAATTAAGGTTAAGCTCGAATTGGTTGTTAGGGAATATCACAACATTGAATTTCGGCGTGAGATTATACTTGTGGACTTTCCAACAAGGATAGCCTTTGGTGTCCGCGTAAAGACACCGAATCAAATACTTGTCGATAAAATATGCTCGTTGGCAGGAGGTATGCATAGAGAATATGTTAGATGGAGAGACATTTTTGATATTTATTGGTTAACTACAAGGCAAAATGCGAGGATAGATAAAAAATACTTTGAGCAAGAATTTGGAAGTTGGATCGAGAGAATGGAAGATTTAGAGAAGCTTCGTCGAGAATTAGTATTGATGCTAAAACACAAGTCCTATCGAGAAATAATCGAAGATTTGAGCAAAGTTCTCGGAAAGGATCTAATAACCGACGACCTCATTGAGACTTATATAAGAACAACTATAAACTACATCGAGCAGGTGCTTAAATAGTGAGCAAGTATATGGGTATTGTCGACTGGATATCAATCATAAACGATTTTAGAAATAGAAACATAAAGATACTACATAGAAGCGCTCTAGAAGCGTTGTATCCTGGGAAAAATAGGTCATTAAGCGTCATAATCGGTAGATTAGAAAGAAGAGGTATAATAAAAAGAGTAGCAAAAAACTGGTATATCATCGCTCCATGCGATACTTGGGAGATTGTTGCAGCTATTTTTCCCTCGGCGTATTTATCCTTAGAATGGGCCCTACATTATCACGAAATATTAGACCAAAAGATAAACATCATAACTCTTATATGGCTAGGAAAGACAAAAACAGTCAAATCTCCTTATTATGTTTTTGAGCTGCACAAAATATCTAAGAAGCTATACTTTGGTTTTGATGACAGACTAATCGCCGAGCCCGAAAAAGCGCTTCTTGACATGATCTATATCAGAAAAAAGATCATACCAGAACTTAACTTTGAACTTCTTGACATGAATAGACTCAAAGAATACATGCAGAAATACCCCAAGTATGTTAGAAAGATAATATCTTCAAAATTTCCAAGTCCTAAATACAAACATCCATAAGCTGCTGTTGTTTTCTAAAATTTTAGGTGATACGAAATGGTTGTTATTTACTTCTGAGTGGAGCTATGGGTGGCTATGTTTACGGATCTAGGATTGATTGCCATTTTATTCACTAATAAGGGTCACTTTAATTCCGTATTTTCTTAACCTCTCAAAGTCATTGTCCATTGTTACAAGCTCTAGATCGTATGCCTTGGCGCTCGCGGCAATGATTAAATCAGCATCTGGGATGAGTTCGCCTTTACTCTTGAGGGCTTGATAGAGGCTACAGTACTCAAGTATGACTTTATTATCTATCCCTATTGTATCGAATGCATTCTCCAGCCTGCTTTTTACTGTGTTTCTCTTTTTTGGTGATACTCCCCTGAGAATCTCGATTATGGTGAGTATTGATATGGCTCCTACCTCAAACTTTTTATTTCTTATCATTCGTATAACAAACGACGTATCAAATAATCTCAATGTCAGCCCCTCAACTTAAATTTTTTCCTGAATTCCAACATTGCCTTCTCAATATGTCTCAACTCATCATCATCAATAATATCCACAAGCTCCTCGAATGCCTGTTTCCTTGAGAATTTCTCATACTCCTCGCACAGCATAAGCAGGAATTTCCCCCAGTCCATGTCGCCCTTTAACTTCTCTAAGCGCCTCTTAACGGAGATCGGAACAGATATGGTTACATACCTAGACAACGATATCACCATAATATTATTTAACATTATTATTATATAAGGATCTCGTAAATCAGCTTATATATGCGTCTCGGCGTTGCTGGCCGTATAGGTTATACTAAGTGATTTTTATTCTTTCATTATGTGTTATTTTTTCTATAGCGAT
>JAUQYS020000288.1:0-4345 GCA_030587585.2 Candidatus Njordarchaeota archaeon | reverse complement strand
GATCGGAGGTATAACCAACGTGACGGTTTATAATTACAACTATACATTGCATCTGAGTGAAAATGGAATCGAAATTTTCGTGAATAATGAGTCCATATGTAAGTCACATTCGTTTGCTCCTTCGCCTTTTATGTCATATCCCTATAATGCGACATATGTACTGCTTGATAGATATGGTGAGGCATCATATGGGGATGCAGACCACGCAAGAATAATCGCATGGGAAGATAACACGCATGTTAAGGTATACGGTTTCAATACAACGTCAACACCACCAAACCTAGATATGTTATTGGAGACATATTTATCAAAGTATCAGGTTCTTCGATACCCATCACAGGGCCCAATTAGTGAATATTCGGTATTAAAGATAGAAAGCGACAAACCAGTCACAATACTTGTTGGTGACTTAGGAACAAATCCAGGCTATAATGCTTGGGGTGTGGATCATGGAAGCGATGATGACCTATATACATATTATGGCAAAGAAATCGTTTTATGGGTACCAAAAGATTTATGGATAAGTGCATATTATGATGAAACCCACGTTAAGGTTATAGATATTTCTGATGGCGACGATTCTACTGAATTTACGCTCGATGCTGATGAATTCTGGTACGCATTTGCAGGTCCCAATGGCACTGGAGTTGGCAGTCCTCCAGTCTTCGATGATGATGTCGTCAAGGTAGTCGCTGACAAACCCATAACGATTATTGGTGGCTTTTTGGACGATAATTTCTTTGGAGAGGCAAAAGGACACCTTCAAAAACGTTTCGTTGTCCCCGTTTTCGAAGCAATAGGTTTTATTGCATATCAGAATAATACACAAATAAATTATACCATCGTTGATTCGCAAAATTCTTCATCAATATTAACATCAGGCACTCTAACACTTAATGCTGGCGAAGGAACACAAGTAGACATAACTGCATGGAAGAGTTTAGTGGACGACTCTGGGAATCCAGATGATATGGGTGATTTATCCTACGACGAGTGGGCAATAGCATTTGTAGAAGCCAATGCATCAGTATCTGTATTCGTTGGGGGCGATAGATCTACTGGTGGTCCCTGGGGCGGAGAGACGGAGTATGTTGGTCAATTTTTTGCCTATGTCCCAACGGATAAGGATAGATTTATCAAAATCTTTGCCTTGGAGGATAATACCTATTATGAGGTTAAAATAAATGGAGTAACATCGGCAAGCGGTACCCTAAATTCGGGAGAGTCCACAACGATCAATGTCCCTGAGGGAAACGGTGCGATAGTCACAGCTAACAAGCCGGTTATAACGAAGATGTTAGGAGGGTGGGGAAGTGCGACTCCCTCAGAAGATATATCGCTGTTGGTTAATTTCAAGCCTGTCCGATTAGCGGGGGTCCAGCCAATATCGACAGGCCCAGTACTGGCGTTATTTAGGTTAGACTGGGAGATGCAGGAAAATCTTAGAGTGTGGGATTACTTGTTGATTTGGAATTCGTCTCCAACATTTACCTTTGAGAGGCATATAGCTAAGGCCCCATATTCGGAATTTAATGGGTCAATAAGAGTGTTTGATCTTGAATTATTGGATAAATTTGACTATCAAAAGATTCAATCTAACCTACCTCTATCTATTAATGAATTCATAAGTACGCCAGAAGAATATACCATGGCATATTGGAATTCTACTACTAATACCAGTATAGCTATAGGTATTTTTGGCAGATTTACTAGGGGTTCTGCACAAGTAAATTATGTAGAGGCGATAAGTGGGTTCTTTAAGGAGACTACAGGTGCACATTTGATTGAAGGCTGGAACTCTTCTATATATCTTCCGGGTGGGTTTGAAAATGAATCAATTATAAAGTTTCTTGTTGCTGTTGGTGAAAATGGAGAAAGTATTTGGGGCACAGCGAATAATAGTAGATACTCTCTAAAATATAGACCCAATATCACGGTGGGCGCAGTCGAAGATATCTTAGTGGTTGTAAATGTAAGCGTAGTTAATCTGGATAATATCGGTATTAAAAATGTCTCCATAGCATTGTCATCTAACATCCAACAAATTAGTAAGGCTAACATTACAGATGATAGTGGCCTCACAATTCTTGGCAATGTTCCAGCTAGTGATGATTATATATTAACGGTTCATTGGAGTAACAACTCAGATATCTTTAGTATCTTCCCTACAGCAAACAAACAGCTATCTGTAGTAATTAATAGCACAATGAATATAAGGCTAAAGATCTATGTTAAGAATATGCAGATACAAATTAGAAATGTGGATGATAAACCAGTAAACAACAGTAAAGTTTGGTTAATAGGTAATTATTCAACACAAGTGATAGTAAATACTACGCTATTTAGTGTCGATACTGCAGATATAATGATGAATAACATGCCTGTCGGAACGGCTTCCGAGGCGATAAATTATACTATATATGTTGAATATTACACCAAAAGCACTCTATCTCCAATAAAAATAACTAATACAACGTCCACTTTATGGGATCAAAATCCAGTATCAACAACCATATATGTCTCTTTAGAAATAACAAAACTTACTGTGAAGGTAGTATCCCTAGATAATAAGGGCATACCAGGCGCTTCCGTAGCTATTAGAAATGGTACTGGGGGCGATATATTTGCATCGAAGAGCACAGACATGAGTAACGAAACGATATTTGAAGACATCCCTACAGGAATAGGATATGTATTTGAGGTCCGATATGCTGGATACTCCAATACCTCGTATCAGAGGAATGTTCTATCGGAAACATATGTCATAATAAAGTTACCTCTCATGTATGGCCAAACACCACTATTAGTATATTTCGATAAGACAGATTACTACGCCACCGTAGGCTCTACACTTAGAATATTTATCGAGGTTAAGGCAAACTATACCAATAGTAGCAGTTGGTGGCTGGAGAATGTTGAGCCAGACGCAATATGGATTGATATAGTAAATGCCACTAACCTAAGTGACTATAGGGTTCAAAATGCTATTCCAGTATCACTGGGAAACGGTACGTTCTACTACGATGTTGTTCTTACAGAGGATCTATATCCAGAAGCTGGAGACTTTAGAATATATGTAAGGGTAAGAAAGATAGCTTTTATGCCGGGAGAAAACTACTCTGTAATGCATGTTAGTGTTCCGTCCGAAACGAGAATAGAGGATTATGGAAATGAGAGAGAATACTGGGGGGCGAATTATACTGTGTGGATAACGTTGACAGACAAGTCTACTGGAAACCCAATAGTTGACGCTACAGTAGTGGCGCAGATAATAAAAGGAGGAAACACATATAGGACATTAAATCTAACGCATGTTGGTAATGGCACATATATGGCGCACACGGTACTTGATGGAAATATATCCGTAGATAGCTATGACGTAAACATCAGCATTAATAGGTCTGGAATAGAAAGCCTATATACTGTCTTCCCACTGACTGTAGAGACTGTACCTACGGACTATATATACTCCGCGTATACGACAGTGGAGTTTTACGATAATTTCACAACTATTGTGCATTATAGGAGGATAGATCCACATAGAATTGATGATTACATTTCTGGGGCAACGATAACATACTATGTGGCCAACGCAACAACGGGAGAAAAAGTATATCCATCGGTGGGAGTCCTATATGGATCTGAGTTTGCACCTGGCAGATACAATATAACCTTTAACGCCTCGCTATTGGGTTCTGAAGGAAACTATAAGATATATATTAATGTAACCAAGACTTATCATGAGAAGAAAGAATTCAGTTTTCTATTCCAAGTAATAGAGGTGCAGACTAGAGCGACACCAACTGTTGAGGAAATATCAATAGAATATGGCGAGGAAGTCATTGTGAAAGTATACTACAAAACAATGGATGATGTATCGATCCCTAATGCATACGCATCGCTTAATATAAGTGGTGTAAGCTTTACTTATAATGTTACATATAACAGTACCAAGGGATACTACGTATTCAACTTCTCATCAAACCAATCAGGCTTTTCCATAGATACATATTCAATGGTTATTAGTTTCGAGAAATCGCATTATGAACCCGTCATGTGTGTTGTCACCCTTAATATACTGCCAATCTCTACAAAGCTAATACCAAACGCATTCGAATACAAAGTCTATTATGGAGAAAACATAACAATGATAATACTCTACGCAACGATGGAAAATATCCCTATAGAGAATGCTAACTTCTCTATACAAATCTCTGGAGTAATATCCTTTGTGTATTATTGCTACTATAACTCGACTTCTGGTAGATATGTATTCATCATACCATCCAATCAATCATCATTTAACATAGGAACCTATATCGCCAATATAGAATTCAATAAGACC
>JAUQYS020000168.1:0-3741 GCA_030587585.2 Candidatus Njordarchaeota archaeon | reverse complement strand
CGTTTTTGGGGAATATTCTTATCGGAGATGTCATCTAGATTAATTTTTGTTTTTTCCAATATTGATCTTAGATCGTAGATGTTGGAATAGTGAGGTAAAAGTATAAACTTTATTGAAGACCAAAAAATGTTATTGTTCATGTAATTCACATCATCCTACCGAGTATTTTTTATATTATTCATAGAGTTTAAAGCTATTAAATAATATTCTGTCATATTACTATACTAGAGATCAATTTTTCCTCATACCTGTATGTAGACCTGGTGCATTATAATTGAAAGCATACAGATTTGCAACAATAGCTGTCGTCTTTACATTGATCTTAATGGCGAATATTCCGCTTCGTAATAATATTCGAGATAGTATTATCTTTACATGTTCGTCATGCTCTAAAAGAAACATAACTTCTGACAATAGGCTGACGGTCCAGAGTAATGGTATTGACTATTCTGTGTTTACTATGCTTAAACAAGTATATGTAGTGGCTTCCGATGTAGGATTAAATGCTTCAGGAAGAATAATAATTAAGAATAATGGCGATAAAACATGTAATGTTAGTCTGACTTATTCTTTATCCCCTGAAGAACTTCAGGGCAAAATACAGATAGCTATAGTCCCTAGCTACATATCTATCCCACCTGGCGAATATAGAATTGCTGTGGTATATATCGAAGTGGCGCCAGGCGTAGCAACAGGTTTGTATACGTTAAATATTCATCTAGCATTTAGAACAACTACTAATGGTAACGGTAACCAAATAGTAACATCTTCGACAGTATCTACTAAAATTATGGTGGGACAACACAGCTACAAGCTTAACGTTGTTTTATTGCAACCAGATCGAACCCCGACGGTCGGATATATTAGAGTTTCTTATTTATATGGTGGGGGCTTTATTCAGCTTTATGGCCAAAAGGCAGCGAATTTTACGTTTTATGTAATAGAAGGAAGATATCTCATAGAAGCGACGCTTCCAAGCGGTAGATCGGCATCTAAAGAGATCGAAGTTAGCAAAGACGAAAAGGTTGAAATAATATTATCAACTATTTTTGTTCAATCTGTCGAAATAATCAAAAAACCAATCGATCCAAGAGATTCTCTGATATTTAGGGCTGAAATAGTTAACGAGGATCCTCTTATTTACAAAAAGACAGTAACAGTAAAAACTGTTCTGAAAAATGAGAGTGGTGGTATTGTTAGCAATGTGACATTGGCTAAACTCACTATTAGAAGTAGTGTTATCAAAACAATTTTAGGGTTTCTTTCGCCATCGAAATCTTGGCTCAATGGGACATACACTATGGAGGTGGTGATAGAATCCGCAGGCAAAATATTTTATAACTATACTGACAAACTAACATTTCGAGTTTTCTATCCTGAAGGAATAGTAAAGGTACCAGAAGTTCCTTTTATTTATCTCCTTCTTACTGTCCTAATGAGCATAATCTTCGGTTTCCTCGGAGCAAAATTCGCCTTATTACATTTCAGAGGAAAATATATTCCTAAAGCTGTTGGTCTTATATACGGGAAAAACATTATAGCGTATAGTATGCATGCTAGAGACTTCGTTATTCCAGAAATGGTAAGTGGAGAATGGAATAAGGTGATATACGGATTTAATATTCTATCGCGGAGATATTGGTGGAAAAAAGAAAAACTATCTGTACTAACCTTGGCATTAAATGCAGAAAAATGGATATTTTATCCTATCACTAAAGACGTAGCCTACTTTGTTTGTGTTCACTCAGCATTTAATGAATATGATCTAAGAGACTTTCTTGAAAAACTTAAGAAATACTTCGAAAGCAAAATTAATAGGTTTGGAATACCAGCGATCTTTGCTGATCCTGAAGCAATCTTAGAAGACCTCGGCAAAAAAGTAGAAGAATTTTTCAAGTAGGATCCACATATATGTTTTTCTTTATAACGTCGTATATTAATAGGATAGCGAAATCTTTTTATATTTCTTTTAACTAATACTATATTTTAGACAATAAAGGTGAGTTATGTGAAGAAAATAGTTGGAGTACTTCTAGTTGCCATGTTCGTTGTGGTAGCACTAACAACATTCTATGTATCATATCAGGACGAGAAACAAAATCTATCTGGCTATGTAAAGGTTAAGCATTCACCTAATATCACAGCGATCGAGTTGTTCGATGATGACGATGGAGGGATAACTACACCAACATCAGAACTTACACCAAACGATGAAATGACGATAAGAATAACAGTAGATCTCATTGATCCTACCGAGATATACAGCGTAGATGTTGTGATATACCACAACCTTGCGGGCTTTACTGCACCTGATAATGCGTCTCACCATGCTACGATACATTGGGATAAGGACGTTGGGTCATGGTCAATCTCACCGTCTGGAACAACTTGGGACGTTGATGGGATAAACTCATCAGTTCCACTAGGAACTCAGGTTGGTACTATACACATTTATGTCGTGTTTACCCCTGGCAAGATAGCAAGATACTCAGCGACCGGTAATTGGGTAATATATGCTAAGGTTACTGACACCGACAATCCGACATTGCTTTATGACGAAGATCAGCTAACAGGTCTGAACTGTAAGTATTACTTAGAGATGCATGTTGACGCTGTTGCTTTCGATTTTGGCTCTGTACCTCCAGGATGCACAAATGTTTCATTTAATTATACCGGTGGTATAAATGTTTCAGTAATAACTAACTATTGGTGGAGATTGACACTTAACGCTACAGGTTGGTATAACACTACTGACGATCTAGTTGTTGACTTTTCAACGTTTGATTCAATTCTTGCAGATGACGATCCTATACCCGATGAAGCACCTAGTTCAGAAACGGGTTTGGCGCCATTCTGGGTAAAACCATCTGGCAGCTATTGGGATAGTCTTAGCCCACCCACGGACGATTTGATCGGAACTGTGATACATTTGTATCTATTTGTTACATTGCCTAGTGATATTGATCCCGGCGATTATCATACAACATTATCAGTAATCACTGCGCAATCTGCTCCTTAGGGAAAACTTCTTTTTTTTATTTATCTGTTTTTTGATCAGGAGAGTCTGATACGCTAAGTAGGCAAGACTTTCTCTCAAAATTTGGGTTTTTTAATATTGATTGAGTATTTTATTATAGCGATGTATTTTGTTACTTATAGGTGTGGGATATTGTTTAGGCGTGGAAGTGCAGAAAAAAAGATTCTAGAGAAAGCAAAAGAGCTGCGTGATATGATAGAAATTAGTGGTGATAAGAGACTAAATATGGCCGAGATAAGACAGATGCTTAGAGAGATCTCGCGAGATGTTGCTAGATTATCCGAAATAGAGCGAGACCGTCTGGCACGTCAAATAGACGATCTATTTGAAGAAAAAATAGCTATTTTGCGTGGGTGGAGAGAGTCCAGAGTCAGAAAAATTAGGAGCATGTTGAAGGAAATATCGATAATGAAGAAAGTCCCAAAAACGAAGTTTGTTAGAGTAAAAATGTTAGATAATCAAATAAAACTTGATGATGCTGTTTTACATGCCCTAGAAAATATTAGGGATATACTTATAGACACTGTTCAGAGAGGGGTTGATCCCGAGACTGCATGGAATAAAGTATTTAGGGTTACTGAGGTAGTTACTGGTTATGTTGAAGGCCTAACAGAGCGTGCAGAGGCATTTACTGAAATTGCTGAAGAAGAGGTTTCTGAAGCTGAAGTGCAAGAGCTATTTGAAACACACGGAGTAGCAGAACC
>JAUQYS020000120.1:0-2847 GCA_030587585.2 Candidatus Njordarchaeota archaeon | reverse complement strand
TATTATGAGATTGAGCATGGTCTAGACACGCAGAATATTGATTCTGATGGTGATGGTCTAGATGACTATTCGGAAGCATTTATATATAACACAGATCCGACACAGCCAGACATAATAAAAGTAGATGTGATCTCTCCTCAGAACCGATCATATATTGATTCCACAAATGTTACTATTGAATGGTCTACGACATATCAGGAATTTATGGATAGTATAGAAATAATTGTTAATGGTTCCGTAATAGCAACTGTTGATCCAAGTGTAAGTGAGTATTCTTTGAGCCTAGACGATCAAGCGTACTATAATATAACGATTCTGCCTGTATCCAGCAGTAGCTTGGATGTTAAGGCTTCGCGCATATATTTTTGGATAGATACTCTCGCTCCAGAAATAAAAATTAAGGCACCTAATAATAATAGTGCAGTATCTCAGAGCCAAATTATATTGAATGTCGATATTTGGGACTATTCTGTTGTTGATATAGAGATATATGCGAATGGCATGTTGATTTTTCAATCTAGCGGAAATAAAGAATATAACATATCGCTCCAAGTAAATCTCACATCTGGTATGAATATAATCGAGATAAAATCAAGAGATACGGCTGGAAATGCGAAAACA
The DNA here is from genome assembly GCA_030587585.2 of Candidatus Njordarchaeota archaeon. Lineage (GTDB taxonomy): Archaea > Asgardarchaeota > Njordarchaeia > Njordarchaeales > Panguiarchaeaceae > Panguiarchaeum. The sequence goes on along the minus strand of JAUQYS020000120.1, from coordinate 2,226 downwards.
TGGAGGATCTACATAATATTGGAAGAAAACGCAGCAGAAAACTCAACTACAACAACTACAACGACAACTTCGTCGTCTGGTCAGCAAACTACAACAGAGAACTCCTCGACCTCTCCCATCAGTAGTAATGTTATTGATATTAATACGGCAACAAATGACATAGTAAACTTAATAATGGCGCTAACCGTAATAGCAATCTTACTAATAATCGTAATTACGATAATACTAGCAAAAAGAAAAACTGTGCCCTAACAATATTGTTAGGCTATTGCTTTTTTAATCGTATCAAAAAGCGCTATATCTCTTCTCGCCCATTCAAAGATGCCACGGGGTGACTTGGGGTAATTTCTATACAAAGCTCTTATCTTGTCGATACTCTTTTTAAGTAAACTAAATTTTGGTGCCAGAGATGGAAGCATACTAAGCACAGATATACTAGGAGAAATCTTCTCGGGAACAATCTTTAGGTGTTTAGGTTTTTCGATGAAGTGTCCGTATATCAACATTATATTGTTTAAATATTTATTGTCTAAACTCTGCAGTAGGAGTCTACCAGCCTCCAATATTGCATGCTTTAGCCCCTCAGTTCTCATGAATTCATAACTATACTTCCATAAAAGCTCCTTAGAAATAAACTCTTTGTCAGTATCAAGCACATCTACTAGTACTCTGGCAGCGAATTCGGCGGCTCTAAAGGAAGTACAAATACCACCTCCATGTATGGGATTTGTTTGTGAACCAGCATCCCCAACAAGCATTAGTCCATCGCTTACTAGACTCGGTAGAGGGCGTCTGGCGGGAATAAGAGCGAATCCTGCATCCAGAACAGAATAGTCGCATTCATATATTATGTTTTTGAGGATCCGCTTTAAAAATATCGGAAAAGGCTTAGGATCGTTGTATCTCAGTATTCCGCCAACACCAACATTAATTTCTTTGTTGCCTCTAGGAAATATCCAGAAATATCCTCCCTTCATTAATTTTTGGTTTAGATAAACAACGGTACTCTTTTCATCGAAGTCGGAATTCAATTTAAGAATTTCGCGGTACCCTATGGCCATATCATCGCGACCAATTTTTTCTAGGCGTAATAATGGATGACTAGTATTGTTCCATATTACTGCTGCAACGCCACTAGCGTCGATTACGACACGACTTCTAAGCTCCTTTAGATTTTTGTTTTGTCTTATTTTAACGCCGACCACGGCTCGATTTTTAATGAGTGGTCTGGTAGCGATTGTTTCAGGGAGGATTTCGGCTCCATGTTTTTCAGCTTTATTTATGAATCTCTGAAAGAAGTTTTTTCGGTCCGTGATATAAAGTCGGGCAAGAACAGTGATAGTGTTTTTGAAATCGGGTAAAACAACTTTATGGGAATCAATAACATTTAAAAGTTCAGAGCCTTGGGGTAAGGATACACTAATAGTTTTAAAACAATGGCCAAAAATGCCTTCGCCACATACTTTATATCCCATAAGGCTTCGTGGATTTTTGTCTAATAAAGCAATATTGAATCCTTCTTTTGCTAATAGCCAAGCTAAATAGGATCCACCAGGTCCCGATCCAGCTATTATCGCATCATACATTTTATAGATCCCAGTACTTATATGTTTATTTTTACGGATTAATCTTGCTATATTTCAGAAATAAATATGTGTCTATACGCGAGGTGTGTGTCGTTTGAAGCCGAGATGGCGCGGTTTGATGCTGTTTCAGATAGCACTTATCACAATTATACAAGTATCAAACCAATACATAATAATCCCAAACTATAACCACATAAAGAAAGACTTAGGAGTATCTGACTTTTTTCTGGGCAGCATGACGGGTCTCTATATATTTTTATCTGGTTTTTCGGCGGTTATCTGGTCATATATTTCAGACGCATCTGGTATGCGGAGAAAGTGGCTAATATTTCTAAGTATGCTAATGTCTGGGCTCATGACATATTTTATTTCGTTCATTAATGAACCAGCACTTTTTTTCGTGGGGAGGGTATTAACTGGGGTTTTCTTGGGAGCAGTAGCTCCTCTTAGTTTTAGTATGATAGCAGATTTCTATGAAAGCAATAAGCGAACCAAAGCATATATGTTTTGGTATATCATTAGCGGTATGGGAATGGCTATAGGGTTCGTTATGAGTGTAATTTTGGGTGCATATATCGGATGGCGATACCCAATTTATATCAACTCAATGATGCTGTTAATCATTGGAACGCCGCTGGTA
>JAUQYS020000098.1:0-2386 GCA_030587585.2 Candidatus Njordarchaeota archaeon | reverse complement strand
AAATAAGAATAGAAAACCTTTCGAGACCCGGGGCCGGTGTTTTTTAGAGCCCCGTAGACACAAATAGCCGGCTCCGGGTGCTGTTGTACGACGAATTCAGTGTACCTTTGTTTTTTGTGCTCGGAGCCGGCTCTGGCCGTTGGGGCTCTCGGCCAGCCCCTGAGGCTGTGATTTGGTCCCGATGAATTGGAGGGATCGAGCCTATGAATGGGGGAACGATGACCGGTGTCTGTTTTCAGGCACACTTTGCACAGTAATGTTCATACAGAAACACCATTACACTATATACATTAGCAACAGACACCGGAAGAAGAGCCTAGAAAAGATACTCAGTAGTGGTTATCTTTTTTGCAAATTTATAGGCCAATTCTTTTGTTTATTGTTAGTATACCTTAAATGGTGATATTTTTGGATAACGAGCAGGATTTTGGTTTAAAAGAAGCCATTGTTATAGCAAGTTTTGTTTGGTTATTATCTTATTTCATACATGCACCAACAGCCTTTGGTGGAACGTGGATATATTCCGATATTACTGGGCTCCTCGCTACGAGAGGGATCATCTATGCAGATAGACTGCTTATTCCCTACATTGATTATCATTTTGAATATCCCCCAATCGTCGCTCTCCTCTTCATTTTATCGAATCTGGCAATATTGGTTATCCCAATTTCTATGATTTCTCTTAGATGGCTGATAGCATATACCGTTATGAGTATACTGCTGTTTTTACATGCTATCGGCACGGTCTATCTGCTATTCAAATTGTCCAAATATACGGATAAAAAACCAATTCGTATTCTGCTTTGTTTTATTCTTGCACCTTCCTTTCTTATATTCTCCAACTATAACTGGGACTTAGTGGGAATATTCTACGGGTTATTGGGTCTATATTTTTTCCTTGAGAACAAAAGATTGCTAAGTTTTGTTTCTTTTGGGCTAGCTATGGCTGGAAAAATAATCCCGGGGATCATTGCTTTGGCGCCTGTCGCACAGATATTCGTTGAGTATATAGAAAAAGAAAAAGCAAAAAACAATCATCTTGTGCCCAAAAAATATTTATTTGCGATTTTTCATTCCTTTAAGTACCTAATAGTTACGGCGACTGTTTTTATGGTTGCTAATCTTCCCTTCATTATTCTCAACTTTGAGGCATGGTACAGCGGTTTAATTCTTCATCACGCGGGATGGTACATAGAGGATAGTTGGCTCATATTAATATTTTCCGCGGGAAGCCCGTACGCTAAAATAGTAAGTATAGCATTATCTATCTGCTTTACTGTCATAACATTTCTGTTGCTTATATCCAAAAATATACAGAAAGAGCAAAGGATATTCTATGGTTCCGCGGCATTTATGTCTGGCTACCTATTCTCAAATTATGTCTACACACCACAAATGAATCTTATGCTATTGCCACTGCTCATATTTGTCCCTATTGAATATGTTATTATATTTGTATTTGATGCCCTAAATGCCTTGATAATACTTACTTGGTTCTCATTTAAAAACATCTATTCTCTATTCCACATAGACATCGATAATCCCATACATCCACTCAGTATACCTCAGATAGCAGCAAGTATCCGTTGCTTTCTTCTCCTAGCGATACTATTTATGATATATCTCGAAATTATAGATGCCGAAAAGATATCCAAAAAAGGCTCTTCACACAACAGAAAACATCAATAAAAGAAAACTATGTTAGAATAAAAGAAGAACTATTCTTCTACTATTGTTATTTTAACGTCTTCTTTTTTAAGTCCATAAAGATGGTAGTCCTTCGTTAGTTTTATAGCTTTAGTAGGACAATAATATTCGCACTGCGCGCAGAAGATACATCTATAAAGTGCAAATCTTGGACCACGCTTAGTCTTATATCTCTCGTCTGGAACCATCTCAATAGCATTCGCGGGACATACTTGGGCACATATACCGCATCCAATACACTTCTTAGCATTCCATTCGATTCTTCCTCTATAGCCCTCCGCGGCTTCTATTTTTTCGAATGGATAGTGAATCGTAGATGGCTTTGTGAATAGATTTTTCGTTACTTCTTTTATTGCTCTTGGAATAGGAAGCTTAGCCATCAAAACCACCCATAATAATAATTCAAATTAAAACTTATACAAAACGATATATATAGAAAGCATCTCTTGCATTTATGTTATTCATATCATCTTTTCTTTCCATTTTAGATAAAGATTTTTTTCAAGTATTTTTAATCATTTCTTCATATAGAACAAAAAATTTATATTGTTCATCTGGTTGATGTCTCTATCGTGTCACAGTATATTCATCTATTATTTTTCCATAGAGATCTTTGTAGTACAAATTTATGTGATCTCTACCTATCTTCATCAGCAATAAAAGAAGTAACGAAAAATCT
>JAUQYS020000050.1:0-2662 GCA_030587585.2 Candidatus Njordarchaeota archaeon | reverse complement strand
ATTCTTCTAGGAACTTTACGACGCTATAATATGCGGTGCTGTTATTACATTGTGTGGTCTTTGCAAAATAATTTATTGTGTCGTATGTGAGATCGCCTTTTGGAGATTTTTTTTCCTCAAAAAATTTGTATAATAATTTAAGATACATCTGATATGCAACCATAATATCATTTTCATTTTCAAACATATTATCTTCTATAAACTTAAATAGATCTAAAAAATCATTGAATGCTATCAGCCGTTTGTTTAGACAGTATCTCGTTGTGTCGTATATAAGTAATTCAAAAATGTTTCCTGTGTTCTTAAAGCGATATGATTGTATCCCGTATAGGGTTTTTATTAGCTGTTCCTTTAATTTTTGGTTTATCGCTTGCTCCATATTAAGACGCAATGTAGAAAACATGTCTACAAATGCTGATAATGTTTTTCTGGTAAGTTCTCCATTCGGATAATTAAGCGAATAGTAAAAATGGCGGGTATATTCTTTCATATAAACGAGTAGCGATGGTGGAAAAAAATGGGCTTTATATATGTTTAAGAACGATGCAATTATGTCATATATTGAATCGAAATGTATAAAGGGTATGCCTCGATATCGCTTTAATAAATAAAAAAGATTAATTTTAGCTTGATATACATCTAGAGGGATCTTTTTCTTCTTGGTTTTTCCCTTCGTCATGCTTTAACCCCTAGTTCTCGTCGTAGTGCATCAATTATTCCTTTATATGCCAAAATGGTTATGTTATTTGCTCCTCTTAGGATACGATATTTCTTGTTTTGCGGTTCATAAACATATCCTATCGAATTTGCTATTGTTTCAAGTATTTTTTGTTTTATGTCTAATTTGTCTCCAATAATGCTTAATTTCTCCCGAAATGTATTGACAGGTATTTGTATAACACAGTCATTTAATATTTTGTCTGCTTGCTCTATTATTTCTTTAAACATTGTCGGTGATGTCTTTTCCAGATTCGCTTTTTCTACACTTAAACGGTCAAAGTCCTTTACGGTAAATTTGTTTTCGTTTTGTAGTTTAAGTATGAGATTCGATATTGATTCCTTTATGCTGTCTATGTTGACCACTCTTTCCGCTATTATGTCAATTCCTATGTCCGTCTCTTTTGATTTTATGCTCAGAATTTCATCTATGTTTCTTTTGATGATAGCTTTAACGAATTTAACTCGAATATCAAGTTTTGATTCAACAATCGCAAGATAGTCACTTACGAATTTTTGGATATTGTAATACACAGTCTTATAGTTGTCAAGTAGTTCTACTCGATGAGGAATGGAATATTTGAGTGCAAATATAATGTCTTCTGGTTTTGGGTCTCTTTGACGAAGAAAAGACCTAGCCCTGATAAGCTGAATAGCGGATCTTATTGTTCGGAAACCCGATGTATGTTTTATAAAACGACAGTAATTTTGCGAAAAAACACAATCTTCGCAATTAAGGATTGGATTTTCAATGTAGTTCTTGTCTACATGTTTGCATCCAAACAGACCAAGAACTATCAAATCCGCCAGAACAATTATGTCGTCATGGATATTAATTTTTTCAACTTCATTGCGAAGCTTAATAAGGTCATTAAAGTCTATGACGGATTCTATGTAATCCGTAATCTTTTGTTTTTTAAGTAGAAGTTTCGTTATTCGCATCGTCTCTGTATGGTTATAAATTATTGTAGATAAGTATAAGGAGTAATCAAAACGAGTTTTTAGAGCGATGTCTATATCCCCTCGATACGGATTCATATCAGCAAAGCAGATATATTCCTTGTTAGCATTATATATTTTGCCATAAAATTCAAGATAACCTTCCTCAAGGACTGAAAGAAGAGCGTCCCATACCTCTGGGTTTAGACGATTTATTTCGTTAATAAATTTTATCTCAGCATTTATGAAATCCGTTAACTCAATGGTAAATTGATTCTTAGTTAGCAAGTCTTCTATTTTAAGCCTTACTAGTGTCTGTTCAACGGTTTTTCTTGGATGAGAAATAATGATACCAATCTTTGCATTTTTAAATAATTTTGCTATCACATTTACTAATGTTGTTTTTCCAGATTCAGGGGGAGCAATAAGAAGTATCTTAGGATTCCTTGTAAGCATTGCCGATGCAAGAAATTCAAGGTTTTCGCTCGATATACTGTAATATTTAGCTATATTTTTTATTGCTGTAAAATACATTTTCGTCAGATCACTCATATATAACACCAAAATCATTGATTTTTAATTTCAATAACATTATTTTCTTTCAGATGAGAAATATGAACAAGATAGACATGACATTATTAGTGAAACGATTAGGACTTGGGAAACCACTTAAAATTTTTATGGGAAATATTGTTGGTTATTCAAAACTAATTCTATCGGATGATAGGATAGATATACTTATTAATGATAAGCTACTCTTCTATGCTGATGGTTGTGTTATAAGGAATTTATTGATCGCAAAGGTTATTGATAGTATATCATCATTTAGTAAACAAAATGTAGTTGTTGAGTTCTTGGATAAGAATAAACTATTTCGTTCATTCAGAGTTATTGATTTCGATTCAAAAGATGATCTTTATCGATATGTAACAAACATTCTTAGCCTTTTTGCAGAATGGTTTATATATCGCTTCTATCCTTCGTATTTGTCATTGAATTTCCTATC
>JAUQYS020000067.1:0-8742 GCA_030587585.2 Candidatus Njordarchaeota archaeon | reverse complement strand
TTGGGGCAACAATAAGCATAGCCGCAAAAAAAGATATTGAGGTTGAAATATGGGCCTACCCCGAGATCCCTCAAACAGTTCATAAGATAATATTTGAATCAGACGCCACAACATGCACAATAGAAGTCATAAATAAGCACCACCCCGAAAATCCTCGAACGAGTTATCTAGCACCGCTTTCTCTCATAAGAACTCTACAAAAAATGAGCGAAAAGATCATAGCCGGTACGTAGATAGAGACTTCGCGATTTTTATGTGCTTCTCCATTGTTTCTGTATCAGCTTTTTTCCTATTATTCGTTGCTTCTTTTTTTCAGACATATAGAACGCGGTTACTATACCTATTGTACTTAGCGCAATACCCTTTTTGTATAGTACAGCGATCCATTTTTTGTTTATTTTTTTTAGTGATATGTACCACATATTTTCTTCGTCTAAGTATTTTTCGTCGGGTCTTGTTATTGCTTCCTTTATGTCACTAGGGTTTATATCTCTATGAGCAAGAATCATCGTCTTTGATCTTTTTGTCTTCATTTTATTCTCCCGCCATCTCTATGATTTCACGGAGTTTTTCTATTATTCCTCGCTTTTTAGCGTTCCATATCTCAAAACCCAAAACTGTACCGTCATTCGCCAAATAAACCACAATCCCATCTATGGGCTCTTGTATATCTGTCTGCTTTTTATCAGTATAGAACCGAATAAACAATACGTCATTTTCCTCGTCATAGTCTAGTATTACCTCCATACGTCATCACAGCTTTTTAGATAGAACTCTAAAAATTTATTTTTTATTTGTTTTGGTCAATCTATCTATATTAATGCTCTGAGTGAGTCTTCTCTTTTTTAAAGTATTCGTATATTATCGGCTATATTTTTAAGATGTATCGTTAAATCAATTGAAATTGTTTTTTCTTTGTGGCTATCTACATTATAGATAAAAATTATTTTTGTGTTTTTATGCTGGTGATTTTTATGAGGATCGCTGAAGACCTATCCAATATTCTGAGGATTGTTAGAGGTCTTCGAAAGGTCTCTGATTGTCCTAAGAAGGTCGACGTTCCGTGTATTTTTTGCTTAGAATGTCAGAAGAGTAATTATGACGAGATAACTTATGAGGATGGTCTCCTAAAAATTACAACAAACTCCGTGCTTCTCAATATGAAAATCGATATAGGGGACAATGAGCTCGATCGTGCATTGTTATCTGAGCTGATTCGAGCTTTTTCCTCAAGACTTTCATTTGTTATGGATAAACCCGAAGAGGGATATCAGATAAGCTTTTTCTTCTTCTATACGGATAAATCTTCGACAGGACCATTTGAACGCCTAATAACAGAAATACTTCCAGAATTAAATGGTATTATTACTAAGGGTAGAATGCATGTGCGAGATTGGGCACGAAGCGTCGTAAAAAAGTACTACTCATGATTTCCTAGTTCTCTTTTATCACAAATACGTTTTCTGATAAGAATTCATAAATTTTGACCCAACATTGCTCGAATTCGGATCCATGTACAAGTAGATCAATATCTTTGAATTCTTTTTTCTTTATGTTTTCTGGGTTTTTGTCGAGTGCAACAAAGATCGATAATGCTCCTAGAAATAGCTTCTTAAGTATTTTTGATGCATTATTTGCGTTTGTTATTAGTGCTCGCTTAAAGTGGAATTCGGCAAATATAAAACATATTGGGTGTGGGTGAGGCTGCGTCTTTCTATAGATTATTATTGCTGGTGTATTCATAGCATGTTTTAGCTCTTTCTTATTAAAGTCTAAAGATAGCGTGTCTAGCAGAGATTCTATCATGGCCTTAAGTATTTTTCCCCGATCCACGGCATATCTTTCGTCTAGGATCTGAATTTTTTTTAGAAAGTCTAATTTTATTCTGCTAACAATATCTTTTTCGAAGTCATTTTTGGTATATTCTGGTTTTTTTGATTTTTTTGGCATTTTATCACCATGCATTTTTTATCTTTCAAAAAAACAATATAAAAGTTTTTTTGATTATTATGCTGTCTGACGTTATGATGAGGGATCTCGATGTGGATAATATCTAGTTTTGTTGGTTTTGTCGCTTTAGATGATGAGGGAAAAGTCCTGAGCCATAAAACGTATGGTTACCCTCCGAATCCTTCTATAGCGACTAGCAAGATTAAGGATCTCGAAAGAGGTATATGTCCAGAAGAGCTCAAAGATCTAGTAAGCAGTCTACAAGCTAAGAGCATTAAAACCGACAACGAAGTTCTGCTTAGTATAATAAAAAAAGAGTTCCCAGAAATAAGCATAGAGCTTGTCGAGAAAGGTGACCAATTATTACAAATAAGGAGCCGCGTACATGATTTTTTCGTATCAATTTTCGGTAGCTTCGAAAAATATGTTCAATATGCAAATGAGATCTCTGTCTCTTTAGTTAAAGAAAAACTTAGAGAAGTTGGTGGCGAACCAGATAAGATGATCATTCAAGCCATAACACTTATAGAAGAGCTGACCGAAGCCATAAATGCCTTTATAGCTCACCTTAGGGAATGGTATGGTATAATATTCCCAGACCTTGGAAAAATCGTAGATAATCACCTGCTTTTCACTAAGATAATATATGAGCTTGGTAAGCCAGAAAATTTCACAGAAGAAAAACTATTAGAGGTCATCAAAAATGAGAAAAAAGTTGCGGAAATAATGGATGCTCTAAAAACTTCCGCTATAGTGAAAATAACCGATGAAGATGAACACCATATCAAAGAAGTCGCTGAACTAGTAATAAAAATGTTCAATACTAGAGACGACCTCGAAAAGTATCTAGAGGATCTTATGGAAGACACATGTCCAAATATTACTGCACTAGTCGGACCTACCATTGGCGCCAAGCTAATAAGAAAAGCTGGGGGGCTGCGTCAACTCGCTCTTAAACCAGCTTCAACAATACAAGTTCTAGGTGCCGAAAAAGCGCTATTTAGGGCTCTGCGAGGACGCGGAACACCACCAAAGCACGGCATAATTTTTGTTCACCCACTAATTTTTAGGGCTCCATGGTGGCAAAGAGGAAAAATAGCAAGAGCACTTGCAACAAAGCTTGCTATCGCCGCGAGAGTGGATTATTTCAGCAAAGAGTACATTGGTGATGAACTTAAAAATGAGATTCTTATGCGCATAGAAGAAATCAAAAAGAAATATCCAAAACCTCCTCCAGAAAAAGTAAAGAAAAAGAAGAAAAAGATCAAGCTGAAAAAGAAGAAACGGAAAAAATAAGCCACTCTAAAACTTTTTTCTTAGTATTTCAATCGCTCTGTGTTTTATTCTTATTGCGTCTGCCTCTAATATCGGGCTCTCACAGACTATTGTGGCGTTAACATTATTTCCTATGAGCCATTCTAGGAGCGGATCTAGAGCCGGACCAGGGCCCGAACCTATGACGAGGTGTCTTATTTCTCCTTTGTCTCCATACTCTACCTCTGTGAAGTGGATATGCATATTCTTTATATGTTTTGAGCCTAGCTCCGATTCCACAATATTGAATATCTTATCATAGCTATTGTAGTCCATTAATATACCTTTTTCTCTAGCATGAATATGCGCAACATCAAACACAATTCTTGCATTAGGGAACACCTTGACAACTTCGATAAGCTCATTAAGAGAACCAAATTGTGACAATTTTCCCATGGTCTCTAAGCCTATAAGAACATCTATTTTTCTCTCTCTTAGAACATCCATTAAAATTCCTAAATTCTCTATCACTATATCGACAGTAGCATTAGGATCGATACTACCATAATAGCCTGGATGAAACACTATTATTTTAGCACCAGCCCACTTAGCGATTTGAGCTGTCGCTAATAGACGATCAATACTGGCTCTTATTTTTTCATCCTCAGGGCTTAGTAGGTTTACTGCATATGGTGCATGAATAGATAAGACAATATCGGATTTATTAGCATTGCTTCCAAGAATTCTGCTTCGCTCTTCATTTAATGTTATTTTGCGAACTTGCTGCACCTCATATGCATCCAAAGATAGTTCGTTCCTGATGAAGGCTGGTGCATCCTCAACGGATCCCTTATATACTATTGGGCGTCCAGCTGGAGCGAATCTTAATTTTAGCTCTGGAGGAGATCTCAGTGGTAATAATGATAATATCTCATTTGGGAGCCCCAATTGCTTAGTTTTTTTCTGAGTCTCTTTTTTTGTCTTCTTTTTAGTCGCTTTTTTCTTTTTCTTTGTCTTTTTTGGTTTTTTCCTAGGTATTTTAGTTGTCTTTTTTGGCATTTCTGTCCCCAAAATAAAAGAAGAATTTTTATAAAGTCATAAATTAGTGCTATTTTTAAGATGATGCAACCGCCCCAGACTGATCGCTGATGAGCCCTGGTGGTATCTGATCTTTCTTATTTTTTCTAATAATCAGAAATACTTGCTAGGACTAATCTCAAAAAATAAAAGAACAGTAGCAGGAATGTTTATTTGATTGTTATCCTTTCCACACTCCTACAAACATTATGTGATCTTTAGCGTAGGGGTCTAGATGTATTTCTTCGACTATCTTAAAACCCCTCGTCTGAAGAATTCTTTTTTGTTCCTCAAATATTTCCTCGGGAGCCTTTGCAACATCTATAGACCTAGCTTTTATCGCTATAAATCCATAACCACCAATCTTTACAAATGCTTCGCAGTTTCTTATAAATATGTCAGCCTGATCTGGTTGTGCTACATCACAATAGATTCCATCTACATCTTCCCCTATCATATATGCATATTCGTATGGTTTCCTAGCGTCCTTCAGCAAAGGAATAATATTTCTCCTCTCTCTTGCAACACGCACTAGGTCTCTTAGTGGTCTTGGAGCAAATTCTATTCCATAGATCACTCCCTTATTACCGATGATATCAGATATATGTGATGACGTTGTTCCTGAAGCTATTCCAAGATATAGGATTCTGTCACCCTCCCCCATTCTTAGTTCTTTAAGGCCATTAATTATCGCGGCGCCAAGTTTTGAGCGATATGGGATCCATTCCCTATACTCAACTCCCTGAAAGCTTAGAAGCCTCTCCCCATAAACTGTTTTTCCTGGAACTAGATTTTTTGTTGCGAGTCGCTCTGCTCCGATATCGTCCGTCAGAAGGTATACTCCATCAAAGATCTCTTTGATCTCGATAACTTTCATGAACAACACCAAAAGAAATTCCACAAAAAATGATTATAAACCCAATATTTTTCTGCTTCAACATGCTTAATTTTGCTACTCTATTGTTTCTCTCGATGATATTAAGTCTATAGCTTGCCCTATTGTTAGCCTGCCTATGTGATCCGCAATTTTTTGTAGACTTTTTATTCCTCTGATTTCCTCTGATAAATACGGTAGAACCCAAAGATTCTTATCTCCTATTTTTTCTTTTATTTTAAGTAGTTGACGATGATGATACTGAGACAAGGAATTACAAAAACTGCATTCACCTGAATATATTCGAACAAAGTTTACGACAACGTTTTTATTGGGGATCTCATGAACTTCGAGTTCTCCTATTAGTCTTAGGCTTTCTAGGATCGACATTTCGTTCGGTATCATAACAACAACAAATTCTGTTTTTTTCTCCTCCATTAAGATTTTACGTACAATCTCGATCTCTTTTTTTGTCTCTTCTAATGCTCTCAGCGCGATATCTGCTTTGTCGTCAGTAGTGAATCCGAATAACGCTTTTATTCGCGAAAATATCCTCGACATTTTTAGTCTAAACCTGATCATCTTTCCATAAAAACTCTCCAAGAATTCTGGAAGCTTCAATAGCTCTAAAGTATGCCCAGTAGGTGCAGTATCAAATATAACAATATCGTATTCTTTCTTCTCTATAAGGCCGTAAAAAAGTTTCATAAATCCAATCCCCTCCGCGAACTCATAGGGTAATTGCATATCCAACAAGAAATCTATCATTTCGTCATCTACAGGAAGCGCCTGAAGATCCATTCCTGATCCAGAACTCAGAGCTTTTATTAGCATGTCACGTTCGGTAGCAAAAATTTTTACTGGATCAAACTCCAAGCCATAAAGCCTCCGGGCTAATTCTGTTATTTTACTCCCTATTTCCGTACTGAAAATGTCACCTAATGAATGTGCGGGATCTATAGAAACCACAAGCACTTTTTTGTTTTTTTTCTCTGCTAGCCTAAATCCAAGAGCCGACGCAAAAGTTGTTTTCCCTACGCCTCCTTTCCCAGAGACTATAATAAATGATTTTTTTGACAGCTCGTCAATTAGGCTCCCCATTTTTAGCACCTCGCTCCGAAAATATTTCTGTCTTGAACATTATTCTATATTTAGATAGGCGATCATAGGGTGACCATCTGGGCGGATGTGCCGATTTTACTTTTCCACGACAATATGGACATTTATCCTTTCTTAGAGTATATTTTCCACATTCTGTACATTTAAATATCTTTCTTGGCAAACTTCTCACAAGTATTTGCATTAATACTGTGTTTTAATGAATCTTTTTATTATGCAGATTTAAATTTTTTCTTTGGATGTAAAGGGTAACAATCATGGTAAAAAAAGAAGAAAATATAGAAAGCCCAAAAGTTGCTGGTTATAGCTATATGGATATGCTTGACATTGCCCTAAAACTTATACCAGATACCGTAAAGAAACCTTTTGAGGTGGAATATCCAGAGTTCGAAGTAATAAAAGAAACCGACAGAACGATCATAACAAATTGGAATACTGTCATCAACAGATACAATATTGATGAAAAACTACTTCTTAAGTTTCTTCAAAGACGTCTGGGAACAATAGGTATGCCTCAAAGAGGTAAGCTATATCTCCAAGGAGTCTTTACACGTGTTCGGCTAAACAAGCTCTTGGATGCATTCATGAGAGAATACGTTATATGTGATGTATGTGGACGCCCACATTGCATTGTGACAAAAGAAAGAGGAAATCTCATAAAAAAATGTCAGGCATGTGGTGCTTGGAGAGCTGTTGAACGCCCATAAACACACTATGGGTATTCTATTTTACGAATTCCCTCAAATATTTTAGTGCTTCAGGTATACTGTTCACAACATCTGTAGCGACAAGCTCATATCCATAATTTTTGTATGCTAAATCGCCAGCGAAACCGCATAGAAATGCACCGATAGAGGCGCTTCTAAACGAATCGTTATTCACAGATCTTATTGCTGCTACGATACCTGTCAAAACATCACCAGTTCCCCCAACAGTCATCCCTGGATTACCAGTCCGATTAAACTTTACGTGAGTACCATTACTGATGACATCGATATGGCCCTTTAATAATATCGTTATGCCATGTTTCTTTGCATATTCTCTAACGAGATTTCCTCTTTCTTTTATGTCTGATGAAGGTGTGCAACCAAAGATTAGTTTAAATTCTCCTGCATGAGGCGTTATAATTATATCGCCCCTAGGTATTCCATACTTTGATAATGACTTAAATGCGTCTGCATCTATTATTATTGGTATTTGGCCAGATAGTTCTCTTAGAGCCATATGGACAGCATCAATTGTTTCCTTAGCACTACCAATACCTGGACCAATTATCAACACATCGAACTTATTGTTCTTTACTAGTTCAACTAATATAGGCACCGCTTTCTCGTTAAATACATCGCCTTCATACTCCCAAACTATGAGATTAGGCGAAAAAGAACGTAATGTTTGAGATATTTTGCTTGGCGCAAAAATTATGGCTAAGTCGGCTCCAGTTCTTAGAGCAGATAAAGCGGACAGAGCTGGGGCGCCGGTATATCTATCTGAACCACCAACAATTAGGATTCTTCCAAAATTTCCCTTATGGGACCAAGGATCTCTTTCTTTCAAAAATTTTAGCATATCTCCTGGACCAACGAATAGTTCCGCATCCTTCGGAATTCCTATATCCCTAACTATTACCTTTTTGCCTAACTTATCTAGGCCCTTTTTAGTATCGTGAAACGTAACGATAACGTCCGAATCAACCATTATATCAGTGGGTTCGCCCCGAAAACAATCAAATCCACTCGGCACATCAATGCTAACAACCTTAAATCCATTTTTCTGCTTAAGCTCATTAATTTTTCTTATTACCTTAGCCTCCAATCCTCTAGGAGTGCCACGAATACCTATACCAAATATTGCGTCTATCACAACATCAGCATCAGATAATGCTTTCTCCAATTTTTTTAGATTTTCCTCAGTTTTGACGAATACTTTCTCCACGAAAAAAAGACCATTTATTATTTCCCAATTAGTACGTGTTTCTTCCGTTCTTATCAGTTCGGGCCTACCAACAAAAACTACAGTAACATTCTTACGCGCAGAAAGATGTCTAGCAGCGACAAGTCCATCACCACCATTATTCGTTCTCGAACATATACACACAACATTCATGGACTTAGGATACAGTCCCAAAACGACCTCCGCCACATCTTTACCAGCATTCTCCATAAGAAACTCAGTAGGTATACCAAGCCACCTAGAATTTATATCCAACCTATAAACATCTTCAGGCCCCAACATAAACACTTCACCTTGCGAAACTGAATAAGAATATAGAAAACAACATATATGCTACAATATTAGAAACTCTATAAACTCAAAAGGATAACCAGAATCAGACCCATTTATCACAAAAAGAACCATCAAAGGTTTCTACTATCTTCTTGGTAAATAATTTTCTCTCTTCCCCAGTTGACTGTTGCTAGACTATATACAACAAAAAGAACTTATAAATGACTTTTTATGACCCCATAATC
>JAUQYS020000053.1:0-2151 GCA_030587585.2 Candidatus Njordarchaeota archaeon | reverse complement strand
TTTTCTGTCTGGATCGATACCATGTTCCGCTAGGACACTCATAATATGCGCTCTGTGATGCTGTACTATCATTATTCCCGCCCCATTCCTTGCTGACCACTCCTCCGCTAGTCTCCTAGTAACATATGCTGGATGCTTGTCGGCGACAATAATACTTTTACCTACATCTAATCTGTACGCTTTTATTAAAAATGCTAAAGCACTTTCCAAAAAATCTACGTTTTCTACGTCATCCATATCTCCGATATACTGCGTCAGTATTGCCTTGTTATCAAATCCTATAGCTCCCGTATTCTGCAGTTCTGCGCCAAACGCAACAATTGGTTTTCTAGACCTGACAGGCAACACTGCCCGCTCTGGAGCGACCCCTCGGCTCCGTCTCAAAAACACTACGTTATTGTCTGTAAAGCGGACAACACTATCGTCGACTCTATTTATAATTTTTCTATTGTGCACCAAGAAGTAATCTACAAATTCGCCTATTTGCTTTTGAGCTTCTTCTATTGTTCTGCATATTGGTTTATTTTTTCTGTTTCCGCTGGTCATAATAAGAAATTTATCTCTAGTAGCACTTAGAAGAAGGTAATGTATTCCAGAATATGCTATCATTACACCTTGCTTATCAAGTCCAGGGGCAACATACTTGGAAAGATGGGCTTCCTCTTTTTGTTTTAATAGTACTATGGGTCTCTGTGGTGATAGTAATACTTTTTCTGCGCTATCATCTACATATACAATGTCCTTTGCTACATTTATATTCAACGCCATAATGGCGAATGGTTTTTGAGGCCTATTTTTTCTTTTTCTCAAGGTAATAATG
This sequence comes from Candidatus Njordarchaeota archaeon, assembly GCA_030587585.2. Taxonomy (GTDB): domain Archaea; phylum Asgardarchaeota; class Njordarchaeia; order Njordarchaeales; family Panguiarchaeaceae; genus Panguiarchaeum. Next base: position 1,331 of record JAUQYS020000053.1, on the reverse strand, counting down.
ACATCGTCATCTGTAGCCAATGTTGCTATATGAAAGCCGCCGATTCCTTTTATTGCTAATATGTTTCCTTCATCTATGAGCTTTGCAGCGTATGTTATTGGATCATCAACATCTAAAGCTTCTCCATATTTGTCTATTATCCAAATTTTTGGGCCACATCTTGGGCAAGAGATCCCCTGCGCATGAAAACGTCTAATATTCTCCGGATCACTATACTCAGACATACACTCAGAACATAATGGAAAATCTCTCATGGCCGTGTTTTCTCTATCATAGGGAATGTCAAACATCATTGAGAATCTTGGCCCGCACCATGCACATGAATTAAAAACATGACCATAAAAACGAGATCTTGGATCTAGAATCTCTCTCAGACAATGATCACATATGGAAAAATCTGGCGGTATTTGCGAAAATTTTTGGGGATTTTTTTTACTTGGCAATATCTTAAAATCAGAATAGCCTTGCGGTGCTATATTGTCTATTTCAATTGCATCTATCCTAGCTGGAGGGGGTTTTTCTATACTCATGGATCTAATAAACTTTTCGATATTTCTTTCATCTCCCTCAACAACAATTTCTACTTCTGAGCCTCCAAGATTTGCGACATGTCCTCTAAGATCATATTTTTTTGCTAATCGGTAAATATATGGTCTAAACCCTACTCCCTGCGTTATTCCGGTCACTATTATTTTCTTTGCGACCAACAATATAACCTATATTCAACAAATCCTAGGCGTTAACTCCCCTCTCAGCTTTTCAACAATCCTATACCCACCAGTTTGCGTCTCCATTATTACATATCCAGGTCTCTCCTTTTTTACTTCCCCAATTATTTTAGCGTCCTTATATCCTGCCGACACTAACTTGTCAACAATACTCTCCGCTTTTTCAGGTTCCACCATCAAAACCACTCTGCCCTCACAGGCCAAATACATTGGGTCTATCCCCAACATCTCCATCAAGGCCCTTGTCTTATCGCGTATAGGAATATCTTCTTCCCTTATCCATATCGACACGTTACTTTTCTCGGCTATCTCATTCAAAGCCATAGCTATGCCTCCTCTAGTAGGATCTTTGGCTGCATGGACACCACCTATACTTCTAGCAATACGCATTATTGGAAGCACAGACGCACAGTCAGAACACATACCCTCTTTTTCAGGATCAATACCATACTGATATGCTGTGATTACGGCTCCATGATCGCCTATTGTTCCGCTTACTATGACTTTGTCCCCTGGTTTTGCTCTGCTATCTAAGATAGGATCATCGTTTAGTACCCCGACTATCGTTGTTGTTATTATTAATCCATCTAGACTATTTTTGGG
>JAUQYS020000037.1:0-2778 GCA_030587585.2 Candidatus Njordarchaeota archaeon | reverse complement strand
GCATCCAAAGAGCAAATTAATATCAATAGCGGTTTATGCTCTTCCAAGCGATTGTGTGGAAGAAGTAAATGCTTATCTTGAAGAAGGAAATAATCCTGATGCTCCTGGATATTTTTTTGAATGGTTAACAAAGAAGATTGATGTTTATGCTTTCAGATTTGGGGGGTATTGGTATGATATTGGCACTCTGGACGGATATATTGAAGCAATGACAAGAGTATTTAACAAGTCAAAGATCGAACAAAACGCAGAGATAGGCGGAAAGATAATACATCCTGTTTTTGTCGGAAAAGGCGCCAAGATAGATAACAGCTCAATAATAGGTCCATATGCCATAATTGGAAGCGGGTCTAGGATAAGCAAATCTTATATTAGTAGATCCCTTGTTCTTGAAAATTCAAATATAGCAGAAGCGAAGATAGAAGAATCGCTAATAGGCAGTAATGTTCTTATCAGAGGAGGCGAAATAAAGAATAGTATTTTGGCTGCCTATACTAAACTGAGGATATCCTAGTTATTACTTCAACGTAAGCTCCAATGTAATTTCGTAATCTTCCTCTATTTTTTTTATCATCTCGGATCCGAATGCTACCTTTCTGTTTGTTTCAATTTCTAGGAATCTCTGAATCGATCCCTTCATAAACTGCATTAGTGTCTTTATTGTTTGATCTGGGCAAAGTTTTCCTCGAAGTCTAAAAACCGCCCTATTCGTATCCAAGTTAACTGTATCGACAACGACTTCTTCCCCCATAAGGAGCTCGAGAATCAACCGAACCTTTTCAAAAGGATCCAGATCCAACTTTTTTATTTTCTTGATCTCTTCATTATAAAGACTAAAAAACGAATCAACCAAGCTGTACCCTAACTTGAACGAAAGCTCAAGCTCGGATCCCTTAAAAATAGAGATAAATGCGGCTACTAGCGAACATAAAAACTTCTTACTAATCAATTTCCTTGTTGTTTCGAATCTTTTTTTTAGAGTATAAACCTTATATGCTCCTATAGAAAATTCTTTAATTTGTCCCTCGGCCTTAAGCTCGCCAAGGTATTTATATACGGTAGGTCTTGATATGCTAAGCATTCTTGCAATTTCAGAAACTGTTAGTCCTATGGGTGAGCTTTCCAACAAGTCTAATATCTTACGCTTTAAGCTAGGTGAGTTCATATCGACACCACTAAGCCGAGTGAATAGTAAGGTTTCTTTCACTGTAAAAAATAGTGTAAATCAATATTGTAATAGTATGATATAAAAAACGATCGCTAATGAGTAATTTTTTGTCCCTGCACAAAATTTGTTTAAATTTTCTCCTCTTTTAAGTGACATAGAATTGGTATAAAAATAAGAAATACGGATAAACGAAGTGTCGATAGATGCCATTGGTAGAAGACAGCAATATACTATGGCGAAAGTTTTTGAGAGGATATAGCCTAAGAATGGAGGAGTATCGAGCTTTATGCAAAAATATCTTGTCTGGGACGTATTCAGAGGCTATGTTGGCAACAATTGTGGCTAGAATATACTACAAACCGCTAGGCATTGATGAGATATATAAGCTTGTAGAAGCATTTGTTGAGACTGGAGATATCATAACATTTGATAGTAAATACGTAGTGGATAAGCATTCTATTGGCGGGGTACCAGGAAACAAAGTATCTCTCCTAATAGTTCCTATTGTCGCCGCCGCGGGATTAACAATACCAAAAACAGCAACAAGATCCATAACAACTATAGGCACAGCAGAAAAAATGAATGTCTTTGCTCCAGTTGACTTAACTATGGAAGAGGTAAAAGAAGTAGTAAAAAAGACTAAGGGATGTCTTGTCTCTACAAAAAAATTAAATCTGGCTCCAGTTGATGATGTATTACTAAACGTACAGAGCGAATTAAAAATAAATCCAGCAACATTGATGATAGCATCAATACTGGCCAAGAAAAAAGCGATGGGAATAAAATATATGGTACTAGATATCCCGCAAGGCCGAGGCACGAAGGTAAAAACGCTGCGAGAAGCCACACGCCTAGCGAATAAATTTATTGCCGTCGCGGATAGGCTGGATATGTACCTTCAATGTGCTATAACATATGGCGAACAGCCAATAGGCCATACAGTTGGGGTTGCTTTAGAGGCTAGGGAGGCGTTGGAGACGTTGTATGGTGGCAAGCCATCTACCTCCTTAATAGAGAAATCTACAGGTCTAGCAGGAATACTTTTCGAAATGGCCGGGATCACATCGGAGGGTCAGAGACTAGCAAAAAGTATGTTAGAATCTGGAAAAGCATTAGAGAAATTTAGAGAAATAATTGAAGCACAGGGAGGAAACCCAAATATAAGAGTATCAGATATCCCTATCGGAACATATAAGATCGAACTGAGAGCGGATACAAATGGTTACGTAGTGCAGATAGATAATACACTAATAATGGAAATCGCCAGAAAAGCAGGCGCACCAAAAGATATTGGCGCCGGGGTCATAATTCCTTACAAGGGAGGAAGATATGTTAAGGAAGGATCTATAATTCTTCGGATTTTTTCAAACAATGAATCAAGACTAGACGAGGCCTACAAGTTTGCCCAAGATAACCCCCCCGTAGTAATAGAGGGCTCAGTTAGAAGAATCATAAAACCAATGCATTAAACACATAGCTGCGCATCCAGCTCATACAATCAATAATGCTATTGAATTATACGATTATTGCGCTCATAATCAGATCTGAACGGGAACTTCTAAAAAAATACTATCCAGACAGAATACTTCTACACAATATTGAAAAAATCC
>JAUQYS020000032.1:0-5552 GCA_030587585.2 Candidatus Njordarchaeota archaeon | reverse complement strand
AAAAATGAATCAGTCACTGCTAAAAATATGACATATCCCATAGCTTCACCACAGCGGTAAGTCTCATTCTCATAATCATCATTTTCGTCCTCTTGATAAAAGTAAGATTCCTATCAACAGAATAAGCATGTTTTTATACTACAGGTATCTCTTTATAATTTCTTGATAAGATAAGTTGCTATAAAAAGAGCGAAGAATGCAGCTGTTATATTAATTTTTAGTTACTACTATGGAAACTAAATCTTTAAAAAATATTTAATAAAATTAATTTTTATTTCTCCTTAAGGGATAAAAATGCGTAAAAATATGATAAAAGTTTTAGTATTGGTTTCCAAGCGGAGGAAAATCCGTACGCGTGAGATATGCAGGATTTTAGGGCTCTCATATGTTGCTGTGCTTAATATATTGAAGAGTCTTGATCGTATGGGATTGGTTAAGTTGGGTCGGGGTTTTGTTGAGGCGCCCCGTTTTTTGGCTGATTTAATTGTGCAGATAGATTCTAGGTATCCTCTGGAGGAGATTCTTCGGGGGAGTACGCCGCTAATATTATCTCGGCTTTTTGATCCGAGGAGAGTGAAGGATGTATCTATGGAGCTAGGTATTACTGAGAAGTATGTTAGGAATGTACTTAATTCTCTATCTATGAGAGGTGTTGTTGAGAAGATTGATGATAGGTATGTCCTAGTCATGGATCCTCAGTTGAGGGTTCTTATTATGCAGATTGTTCGTGTTTTGGAGGGGGTTGAGCCTGAGGCTCATGTGATATATCGAGATAACTACTATATTATTAAGGAAATCCCGCGTGGATTCAAAGCTAATGGTGTTCCAACAGCATTCAGTGTATATGATAAGTATGGGATACCTATAGAGCCTAATAGGGACGTATATTTGTATCCGCCGAAGAAGATAAGTGTTGAGGAGGTAATAGTTCACTCTCTGCTGGCCGCAAAAACGAAGCAGGAATATACTTTAGTATCGCTTTTATACGCAAAGTACTGCTACAAAATAGATCATTCAAAACTTATGTTCTATGCTCAGTGGTTTAAGCAAGAAGAAAAACTTTTTCAACTAGAACGCTATATTTGGGGAAGTGAGGAGCCTCTGTTTCTGCCTTGGAGTGAGCTAGAAGACCTAGCAAGACTATATAACATAGATCTATCATCCTATAAGAAAAAACAGTTTAGTGAGGACGTGTTTAGAGAGATAGGCACAAGACTTAGTAGAGAAACAAAAGCTGTTCTATTTGGTGGCGCGGAGATGGTCATAAAGGGATACAAGACAAGCACAAAAGATATAGACATAGCATTTCTTAGTGAGCCAGAAATAAAAGTGTTCATCGAGACAATAGAGGCACTAGAATACAAACAGAAGTCAAAGAACGATATTATTGTTTATGAACATAAAAACAAAACCCGAATAGACATCTACCTAAATAAGATAGGTAAAATTCCAATAATCCCACGAATCTTAGATAGAACAATAGAGCAAAAATATGGAAAATTAAGGCTTCTTTTCCTCTCAGATACAGACCTACTTCTGACAAAGCTTATATCGGCACGACCGCGAGACATCGAAGATGCAAAAATAATCATCAGAAAAGGAAACATAGATTGGAAAGAACTAGTAGATACCCTCATAGAGGAAGAAAAAATCACAAAACACCACTACTGCCTATTAGTACTAACAATTCTGGAGCAAATAGAAAAAGAACTAAAAATCCATATTCCCCAAAAAAGAAGGCTCCTCAAAATAACCACCGAACACATGGTCATCCATGCATATAAAGAATATGGACTAAGGGATCCTCGGGACATAAGAAAGCTAATAAACATATCAGAAGAAACCATAAGAAGAATCCTAAAGAAACAAAAAGAAAAATAGCTTAAAAAATTTGGCCAAGGATATATACTTTGGTTTCTCTTGACATACATGGAAAATATTTCTCGTACACTATTCCACAAAGCTTGACTTATTATTTTTATTTTTGTGTTATCGTTTTAGATTTGCTAGTCTATAGTAGATTTCTTCTGTGTCTTCTATTGATCTTGATGTAATGATTATTATTTTTTCATCGTTTGTTGTTACGACTATATAGGTCGTCTTCTTGAGGTACATTAAGCCAAGACTTCCAATCAGCATTGGAATCGCTCCGAACATTACCGTGTAGCACAAAACTTCGAGTAATGTGATTTGTCCCTCGACAGTATATCCATAAGCTGTTATTATGCTGGATAGTATACCAAACATTAATAATATGATGAAATATATATAGGTATCGATACCTTTGTATTCGGAATATGTATATCTTTTTATATCATCAAGATTTTCCGCACTAAATATAACTGTTACGGAGCCTCCATGAATGATCTCGATTGAGTCCTCAAAAAATTCGACAGAACATTTTTTGTTCTTAATGTTCATATTTACATATTTCCTTATGGCATTTCTCAAGAACAATGGATATTCTTTAATCACACTTTCTCCATAAATCAAAAATCTTCTTACTACGTCCTTATAGTCACCTTCTCTATATACCTCTACTTCAGCTAGTTTTTGTCTATATTTAGCTGCTAACAATCTATACTCCCTTTCGCGCTGTCTACTTAAATGCCCGAGCGCTAATTTTGCCTCATATTTTTCATATCGGCTCTTATAGTATCCAATCTTTCGTAATAAAAAGTTCTGTATATCCACAGATGTCTTTTCGATTAGCTCTGGTGTTGCAACACGAACTTTAACCTCAATATTTGAGGCCACATGCTACACCTCCCTAGTGATGCCACTAGGACCAACAGCTTTGACAATCTTAGATGATTTATAGTGGGAAAATAAATATATTATCCACAATAACAATAAAAAACTAACAATAAATCAGAAAAAATTCTATAGTAGCTCCTCCAAGGATTCTCTAGCATGCGATAATATTAGTTTCAAGACGACTATCTTATCTGCCTGCGAAATCATTTATTCTTTTTAAAGAAAAATTTATAGTAATATTCCGGGTTCTTTTTGGGAAAACGCTCCGTTTTCTCAAAAGAGCCTTACATTCGAATCTATGCCTTTCAAGCCCTAACAAGCATATGAGTAGAATGTTTTGCTCTAACTAATGGAGAGGTAATGCTGTATGAGGGCTAGATCTTATGGAAAGGTTTTTCTTGTAGTTGGATTGTTCTTTTTCTCTTTTGTATGTGGACTTATCATTGGTGCTGTATTTTCGGATGATGGTGAACCTGGATCCATACCCCCAACATATCACTGGGAGATAACACGAAACCCATTCGATCCAGATAATCCCCCATCTCCCGAAGAAGTTCAGGCGGCAAATACTGGGCTAGGGGGATATCCCATAGAAGTAATAAGTCTGACGATTGAGTATCCAACACAGGATGTAGAAATATTTTTTATGTACCGTGATATCTTTGGGTACTACGAACAGGATGGTCAATTATATCCAGGTCGAGGACGGCAAATAGATTTATTCATTTGGTTTTATGACAAAAACGACATATATTATATGGCTAATATTAGACTTACTGAAGTCTCTATCGAGGGGGGGAGGAGATATTTACTCGCCCTACGTGATCTATAATATCTCTGATGTTTTCTTTGAGGATGATGGAAACACAATATGCTGGAACGTAACAAGGTACAACGTAACATTTTCGCAAGACGAAAATTATGAGTGCTACATAAATATGACAATTACAAATACTCTAAAGGTCAGAGCATTCTCAAATCAGACTCTTGATCTCGCATCAGATACAACCATAGAGATTGTAGAAAATACATTAAAATGAGAGTTACCTACATATGAACTGTAGATATGAATATAACGTCATGGATTGGAATCGAAACGCAAGAGTTCCTCCACGGCTAAGTGAGGATGGAAAAATAGCTTGGTATACACAATGGGACTATGATGTAGCTAATCTAGTATCAGCAGACGACTATACCGCTTATTATGATAATGGATCAGTCAAAACAAAACCTACTAAAAACCTAACTGTAGAAGGAGAAGATGATCCGAATGCTCCGCCAGGCGCTATACTATATGAATGGGTCGTTTATCTATATGAGGAGCCGATAAATTCTCCGCAAGGAAACCTAACTAAGATATTTTATGATCCTCACTGTCTACAGTTCTATCAAATACGTGATCGTTTAGTATTTCCGATACTTTTCGTCGTTTTTCTGCCAATGATTCTTACTATTACAACTACGCGAGGAAAAATTCTTTTGAGAAAAAAACTTAGAAAGAGGGAATGATATGTCAAAAATATCTAGATCCGATAGTGTTGGAGTACTTAAGTCGCTGACAGCAAATAAAGATATGTTCATGGGATTTATTTTTGGTGTACTCTTGACAGCTATGGGAGTATTTCTCCCACAATTTACGTCATATTATATCGAATCCATATATCTAATACTGCTTGGGATTGGTCTAATAATTAGTTGCCTACATACGGCATTATTGAGATCGAATGAAGATATGGAATTGGTTATAAGCAAGAAAATAGTTGTACCAGCATTGATATCACTCGTATTCATAATTTGGTTTACAGTGAAGAATTTGCAGGCTGGAATCTTTTCTGCCTTTTGCATAGGTGTAGGCATTGAGTCCACAAACATATTTCTCAGGTGGATCAATAGCGAGAAACAGTTAGGAAAATCATTCTATTTGTTACTGATTAGTGTTGCTTTGAGCATAGCTACGATATTCTTCCCCTTTATGATACTAGTAATGCCCTTCAGGGCCAAGTTTTCTGCCATAGCAAACAATATATTTGGAGAAATTCCAGGAATATTACTCTCCACATTTCTGATTTTTGCGACAACAGGGACAACAGATAAATATATAAGAACAGATTCAAAAATATATCTAAGAAAAACACTAAAGAACATCATTATAGGCAGTATATCAATAATTACAGTCATAATAATACTTATCCTATTTTCCTATACAGGTATAGGCCCAATATATCTGAAAGAATCATTCTACATCGGAATATTATCTTTATTATTCCTAATCGTAGCTAGTATTCTGTCTAGAACAGAAAGGTAGTTCTCACGTGTGGATATGCTGTCTTTCTTTTTTATTTTTTTCCAAATATAGAACATACCATATCCAGTAAATGGTCACATATTTTTTCTAATGCATTTTAAATTAAGCTTTGAGTTTCTTTTTCTTTACCAAAATCGAAAAGATGACAATAGTAGTAATTGGAACAAGCAACATAATACAAGATATCGTAGTGGGGTTGCTTACAGGATTTAAAGGGTCATACCCTAATTCGACTTCTCTACCATCGCTGAATCCATCATCGTCGGTGTCGTTATCGGTTGGATTGGTGCCATATACATCTATTTCGTCGCTATCTATAAGTCCATCATTGTCAGTATCTTGATCACGAGGATCTGTACCTGAGATGTATTCTCTTAAATTTGAAAGACCATCTGCATCGAAATCGTCTTCAGAGTCTGTTTTGTTTAGTGGGTTAAAAAAGTTTAGAAATTCCCATCCATCTGGAATGTCATCATTGTCTGTAAGCAAC
>JAUQYS020000408.1:0-8921 GCA_030587585.2 Candidatus Njordarchaeota archaeon | reverse complement strand
AAGTATTGCCCAAACTGTGGCAAACCACTAAAAAACATAAAAATGGTTTTGAGTAGAGAAGAAAACAAAATAACAATTATTTACGACGTATTTTGCCATGAGTGCGAGTGGAGCGGAGATATATCCCCTGACGAAGTCCATTCCATAGACTTGCTAGAACTCCTAAAAAAAGAAAAAATATTTAACAATAACGTTTAGACCTACTAGACCTATTGGAAAAGCAGAAATCCGAACAATAAATTTCTTTATTTTTTGCTGGTGGTGTATTTTGAACCAGATTTCCAGGGAAAAAAGAAGAAAAGTTCTTGAGCAATTGAGATTTGATATAGATAAGTATGAACCAAAGTATTGCCCAATATGTGGGATTCCTCTTCATGTCACATGGCTCGAAGATGAAAATAGATATGCAAAATCTAGTATCTATGTGCATGTTGAGAAAGTAGGCAAACACACATATAGCATAGAATACGATGTGACATGCCAGAGATGGCATGAGACAACTATAAAACCAAAAGAATTACAAAACATAAACTTACTAAAAAGAAAAATAATAGATGTAATGATCACCTTGATCATGCTTTTGCTCTTTGCACTAACCATCTTTGTGGCTATTGCTTGTTGTCCAGGGTTCTATCCTTTACTTCTCTTTTTTTGATCTTTCTTTAACCATTCTTTGAGTTCATTGGCTACTTTTTGATAGTATTTTGCTAAGTAGTTGTAGATCTCTTTCTTTGTTCTATTTGTTGTGTTCTTAGCAAGTGTTAAAGCTCGCTTGCTTGCACGCTCCAAAGTATTGATAATACGGATCTTCTTATCAATCCTAACAGCACGCATAAATTGCTCGATTAATCGGCCTGCAGACCTCCAACCTTCCTCAATAGAACTAAAACTAATCATCCGATCATACTTCTTAGCATACTTCTTCTTAACATTAACAGAGGCAATACTTTTCTTCTTTGTGCTTCGCCGTCTACTTCTCCTAGCCCTAACTCTACGAATAGCCATATTGATCACGCAAAAAGAACGTTTTAAAGAAAGAACTAGGGATAAAAACGATATATTAACAAATACGTTGAAGAAACTAGGCAATTCATCCCGCTAGGCTATGGGGTTAATTGGCTCCAAAGAGCCATACAATGGAAATTTCCCCGCCTAGCGGGAGGCAAATTCCCTTAATGGGATTTTTCTTTGATAGGTTACAGAGCCCATTGTTGCGGTATGTTGGCGAGCCATAATCTCGCAATTCCCTACGTGGGAGTTTTATTTGAAATAGGCGCTTGACAAATGAGGATACCGAGGCACGCCCAACTAAAAAATAAATAGGAGATATTATATTTAAGTTTTGATGTAAATATGGTATATTACAATGTTATAATATTCATAACCTTGTGGTTAAATGTTGTTCATTTATATTTTTGAATAATCATTTTCACACATATGGACCATGCTTTATGCTTTGTTCATAAGCGCCCGCTTAGTATTTAATGAGAAGGTATATATCTGGTGTTTTTGGTATGAAGAAGGTTGTTGCGTATATTCGTATTTCGCAAGAAGATGAGAACGTTGAGAACCAGAAATTCTTTTTAAGCGAGTGGGCTGAGAAGAAGGGTTTTGAGATAGTAGCGTGGTTCATTGATGAAAACGTATCTGGCTTAAAGCCACCTAGGGAAAGGGAAGGATACAAATCCATGCTAAAGTTTTGTAGGGATAACAACATTAAGGTGATCATTTTTAGGGCATTGGATCGCTTAGCTAGGAGTTTGGAGGAAGGATTATTGGAGCTAAAGAAATTGACTGAGGAAGGCTTTAACTTCTATTTTGCTTCTCAAGAATTCCTTAATGTGATTGAAGATCCCATGATGAAGAAAAAGGTTATTAGTGATTTTCTCTGGTTTGCCGAGCTTTACATCGAAGATATAAAGAAGAAAACAAAGATGGCGTTAGCAAGGCTAAGTAATGAAGGAAGATTGGTGCATAGGCCTACAATAGTTCATGGCTTAGCACTATATTATGCTCAGAAAAAGGATTACAAAGATTTAACCAGAGAGGATATAGATAGAGCTTTCAAGCGAATAGCTAGGCTAATAGAAGAACTAAAAGAAAAAGGCGCTTCCAAAGCAACAATAAGACACTTTTTGCTAAAAGAATTCGAAAAAGTAAACGAATACATAAGAGAACTAAACAAACACAGGGAAAGAAAACTCAAAGAATTCAAAGTAAGCTACTCAACAGCATGGAGAATAATCAAAAAAATAAAAGAAAAACAAAAAGAGATGATATAAACAAACAAGGTAAACTATTGTGCTTTTTTTTCTTTTTGTTTCTTAACGTTGATGATTGCGATATCTACTATATCGCCTTCTTCAATGTTTAGAGCTTTTACGATGCTGTGTAATAGAATAACATGTAGAGAACCGCCGACTTTACGGACTCTTGCGGGATAATAATAAACATAATCATCTTTTTTAGGCAACTTAATAGTATCAATCTTGTTCTTTGCCATACGTATCACCTAGTATAAATTAGATGTATACAGAAGAAATATAAGATGTATGTAGACTACAGCTGTAGGTGAAAACGAGGATCACATATCAACAAATTAACACAGAAAAAAAGCAAAAAAAGAACAAAAAAACAAGAAAAAAATAGAAAAAAGATTTTTTATTGAGAAAATGATATGTGCAAGTTGTAATGTATGACCCTCCTTTCTATTACCACAAAATGAACAAAAATGGATTTGTAGAATACTTTTATTTTGATTACTTTTATGTGTTGCTGTTGCTTAGCGACATCCCAATAGAGATAACATGAACGATATATTGGAGTACCTAACGTGATGAATATCTCGATTTCCTTGCGATCCACTTTCCTTACTTTTAGAGTCTCGATATCGCTTGGGGATATTTGCATCCCCAAGCTATTTTTTAGAAACCTAGCGATACCAATTTTTGCGTTTAAGTTCATTTAGTTCACCATTCACTGCCAAAAAGTCTTTATTTCCCAATTTGGTTGTAAATTGGCATCTAGAAATACAAAGATGACTATATGGAAGTATTGCAAGTGGTTGAGTTCCCTGAAGCGCAAATGAACAATTGTAGTAGCTAAAGAGTTAATGATATTTTCGTTCTCTTCGGCCAAATTTTCCATATTTACAATTTTTTCAATTTCCTCTTTAATTTCTTCCACAATTTCTTTTCCGAATTCCTTAATTATTTCTTCCCACGACATTTTTTTCACCTTTTTGTTTTTTCAAATATATATAGAGTATAATTTTATTCATATACATTGTGTATATATTCTATGTATATTAACATTGTTATATAGCATTGTTGTAGTGGAATGATGCGTATTTGTTAATATTTCTTTTTTTGCTTTAGTATTGTTGTTGAGTAAGTTGCTTTTTGGTGTTGGTGAATGGGTAGAAGACGTGTTTTGCATCGCAGGGTTAAAAGAAAAGCTAGACGAGGTAGGAGTATTTTCTATAGGAAGCCATATTATCGTAAGTATGCTGAGATTGTTACGTTTAAGTCGCCTGAGAAGGCTAGGGATGCTGTTAGGCGTTTGGTTTTTGAGGCTAAAATTGCGGATACTAGGGCTAAGAAGGTTAGGGTTTGGAGGGTTCTTAATCTTGCTAGTGTGCGTGCTAGTGCTTTTGCTAGGAGGAAGAATTTGAAGCCTAGTACTAGGAGGAGATTGCTTAGGATTGCTGTGATTTACCGTACTGGTGCTAATATAGTTAAGAGGATGTATAAGTAAGGTGTTATTTATTTCACTTTTTTTGTTTTATTTCATTTTGATGATATCGCTTCTTTGGCCTTGTTTAACACTTCATTAACAACGTTATATACATAGAGTCGCAAGGGGTTATTTAAATACTACTTCGAAAGTAAAAACTCCAACAACAACAAACAAAAACGCAACAAAGAACTAACCAAGAGCTATGAAACAGGCATTCGCACTATTATTCATAAATATTACTATTTTACCTACAGCTGTAGTCTACACAATTAACATTCACTCATTCTCATTCCATATTTGTTAATATTACCTATATACCCTATAATCCTATTCTAGTGCATATTGCTTTTCGGTGTTGGTGAATGGGCAGACGTAGAATTCGTTTTAAGAGATCTAGGAAAAAAGACAAGAGTGTTGGTGGGATCACTTATATCGGTAGGACTAAGCCAGATGAAAAGCCTTTGAGGTATCCTGGTGGTGAGTGGGATGCTATGGTTACTATGGAGTGGGATGATTTTGTTTACAAGATGACTAGTGGGAAGATCAGGGATCTTAGAGCGTTGTATTCTGTTTCTGGGGATAGGGTTAAGGTGTATAAGCTTGTTTTCAAGGATGGTAAGGGAAACCAGCATGTGCTTGAGCGTGTTTCTGGTGGTCTTTGGGTTGCTACTAGGACTGATAGTGACGGTAAGAAGTATTATGTTGTTCTTAGGAATCCACCTAGCGAGGAAGCTTTGGCGATGATCGTTAATTTTAGTTCCATGAAAGAGATTGTGGCTAGGGATATTGCTAAAAAAGAGTTAGAGAAAAAAATAGGTAAAAAGGTTAGTGAAGAGGCTATAGAAAAGAAGAAGAGGGTTATAAAGAAGGAGTCAAAAATTGTTGCAAAGCGTGAAATACAAGAAGAGGTACAAGGTCAAAAAGTAGAGCCACCAAAGCTATCTGAATACGAGAGAAGGGAATTAAAAAATATTTTAAATGGTCTTAATGAGGTAGAGCGTAGATTACAGCTGTTAGCACAAAGGATAAAGAGAACAAAGGATTTATCCGAAAACGATAAAAAGAAGCTCCTTGAAGCTACAGAGGAACAATTAGACAAGGCAAGGCTTGCAAAGTTAAAGATCGAGCAATGGCTTAATTCTTCAAGTCACCAAAAAAAAGATCTAGAAAACTTGCTAAGTGAAGCCACTATTACATTAAACAAGGCAATGATGATCAGAGACACAACCATGAGTGCATTGGATCAATTACGCATGACTACAAAACAGGAAACAAATGAAAATATAAAGCGTGTTCAGAAATTGGTTAATGAAATTTTGTCGGGTCGAGAGATTTCATCTGAGGATCTAGATTTTCTTGCTTCACACAGTAATGTAGTAAGGGACTATCTAAAGGAAAGAGGTGTTGAGGATATCGATTCGTTTGTCAAGAATTTACGACAAAGAGAGTGGTATGAGGTTTCAAGTAGAGATAGCGGAAATAAGACATACACTTTAGAGATCGAGGATTTGGGAATCATCATTGAAAAACATACTGATTGGGATCACCTAGTTGAAATTAAGGATAGAATTAAGAGAGAGTTTGCTAGAGCGAAATATGATCCTCTTGATCGCTCATGGAGCATTAATTTCGTTGGTCAAGGCATGAGTGTTGATGAATTCGCGGAGAAACTTGGAGCGATATTTAGCGATGATGGAAACTATATTGAAGAAGAGATAGAACGCCTAAAGAAAGACATAAAGAATCGAGTGAAACTTCGCAACATAGCAATTGATATCGATTTTCAACGAATAAAAAAAGAACCTATTAAAACACGAATCGAAGAAACAACAAAAATATCTAAGCACGGAAGAAGAAGTATCAAGGAATCATATGATCGATTGATATTGACATTGCCTAAGAATATTCCACAAAAGGATCTTGAGGAAATAATAAATGAGATAATGAATCTCGGTACACTTACTTACTATGTCAAAGATAGCAAAAAAGGGGAATTGGTGCCTAAACATATCCGAGTCGTTGAGTACAAGAGAACGCCATCGGGAATTGAACTTGTTATCCCACCGTTCTTAGGTCCACACGTAGAAGCTTTACTTCGAAAAAGAGGATATAATATAGAAATTGACTATGGTATCAAGCCTTATGCCCCCTCATATATAGTAAGAAGCGAAATAAAGCTTAGAAAATATCAACGGGATGCTTTAGATGCATGGAAAGCAAACTTGTATTCAGGGACTATCGTTATTCCTACTGGTGGTGGTAAAACATTCGTGGCATTAGGTATGATCAGGGATCTTAAGAAACCTACGCTTATTGTTGTTCCTACAAAGGATCTTGTTGATCAATGGTACAAGCATCTTACAGAGACATTAAGTATACCCAAAAAGTATGTTGGACGATTATATAGTGGAGAAAAAGACTATGAGAAGCCAATAGTGATCGCAACTTATCAGGGATTAACTACTGAAAGAGGGAAAAAGATAGAGGATAAGATTAGTGAAGATGGAGAAGCGATTATTCCTAAGGTTAGCGATGTATCTAAGACATATGCAATGCAACTAAAGGATAAATTCGAGGTACTAGTTTTTGATGAAGCTCATAGAGTACCCGCCGAAACATTTAGGTTAATAGGCTTGTTGTCTAGAGCACCATATCGGATGGCGCTATCGGCAACACCAGAAAGAGATGATAAAAATGAGATCTTGCTTTTCAAGATAGCGGGAAAGAAAGTTATGGAGATCCCATACGCTAGATTAGTGCGTGAAAAAGCAGTAGCGCCATTGGTAATTCATAAGGTATTTGTTAAGCCTACAGAGCGTGATGCTGTTATACTTAGTGAAGCCGAGCGTAAATTCATGTACAGTAGAAGTAGGAAGATCAGAGCACAGGCATTAGCAACACTTAAGGCTATCTTAAGCAATGCTGAGGCTAAGCAAAAAGCAGTTGTCGAGATAGTGAAAAAAGAACTGAAAAAGCATCCTAACGCAAGGTTCTTTATATTCCTATCAAGAAAGAACGGTCAAAGGAGGTATATTCAGTTGTTAAAAGAGCATGGTATTACTGGTTTTGAAGCGTTGAAATCTGACATGTCTAGGAAATCTAGGAAGGCATTGCTTGAACGGTTCAGATCTGGCAAAACTAGGGGTATTGTTGTTGTGAAAGTTGCTGATGAGGGTTTGGATGTTCCCGAGGCTGACGTTGCGATTATTGTTGCTGGAAGTGCTCAGAAGCGTCAGATGGTTCAGAGGATTGGAAGAGTGGTGAGGTATAGGCCTAATAAGATTGCTAGGGTTTACGAGATTATACTTGATGATTCTATCAAAGAGAGAGAGTGGGTTGAGAGACGTGATCCTACGTTATGGATGAAGCTTAACGAGATAAGGGATATTATCAAGAAGCATGGGTACGAGAAGCCAGTTATCATACTTAGAGAAAAAGACTTAGAAAAGGGATAAGAATTTCTTTTTTAATAATTTTTTAGTATTTTTATGTAGTGTTTTAGTTTTTCTCCGCTGTTTTTGTGTTGTATTATTATTGCTACTGCTTCAGCATTGATCATTTTTGCTTGCATTAGGTATCTTTTTGCACAATTGTAGGTTATTCTGTGTTTTTCTTTATCGATGGTGATTATTTTTCTTTCATCTTCCTTTATGCGTGGTGCAAACCGTTTTCGATAGTATACTTTTGCTATGATTTTGCCGTCTTCATCCTCGAATAGTACTATTTTCCGTATCATGTATAACCATTGGTTCAGATTCAGTCTTTCGATGATGTGATTGTGTATCATTAGGAGATCTATGGATCTTGGTAATTGTAAGGCTTTCATGTTGTTCACCTCTTAATTTTCTCCAAGATGCGTATTAATTCGCCTATCGGTATATCTATTGACTTGACAACCTGTACCAACGGATCTTTTCGGGTTTGCTTGATCCTTATCACGCTTTTCTTGACTAGGTATGCCTCGTATTTTGTTTGGTCCTAGGGCTTTTTCATGTATCTTCTTTAGCTCTATTCTCTTTTTTGGGATTGCTTTTAGTTGATACCTTATTGCTTCTCTGATAAATGATGCTCGATCTGGCCACTTATCACTATTAGCAACTATCTTATCTATTGTCTCGATCAGTTTTTTGTCAATTCTAACAGAAATCATTTCCATTCTCATCATTCGTCACCTTCTAGAAATGCTTTTAATCCGTCTAGTTCGCCACGTATTAGTTGTACATAGTGTTGCACGACAGGGTTAAATTGGTCAAGCCTTAGCAATTTCTCTAATTGCTCTTCTAGAATTCGTATTCTTTGCTCACTCGGAAGCGGTTTATTGTTTAGCCTTTTCAAAGTCATGACAACACTTTTTAGAACTTGAGCGTCCTGTTGGGATAATGTGTGCTTGAGTTTGCTTTTACCTACAGCTGTAGGTGCTATCGCATTGTTATTTATTTGAGCTAACATGATTTGTGTTGTGATTTTTACTTCTTTTTCATTTACTTGTATTTTATTGCTTATGATTGAATCCACGAATGAAATCAAAAGAAAGTTTATGAGATCATTTACTGATTTTATGTTTGTTGCACCTAGCGATTTTAGTAGTCTTATCGCCTCGTTTATTGTGTATTTCAAATTTTCGTTGATTCGTATCGTTGTTATTATTGAGTTTTTCCGTGTTTTATGTGTAAGATCCTTCATAGCTATTTTGCCATCAATAATATCGTTAAGAAATGGGTATTTTTCCCTATTGTTTATTATTTCGAGAAATATTTCGTCTAATCCCTTAGACTTAAATACCATTCCATGTGCATGTGACATAATAGAAACCTTGTCCTAGCCGTGAACTAGGGTGCAAATTATATTATTCTTTTTCTTGTTCTTAAAGATTTTGTAGACTACAGCTGTAGGTAAAGATTTGAAATATAAGAATACACTCAAAAATCCAAAAAATCATTGTGCTAACCAATCTTTTTTGATCCTATTACTTATACTTAGATCTCTATTACTTATATCTAGAATTTTACCGATATATCTTTTATAGTGAAAAAAAGATTGTATTGTAACCAAGCGTGTAATACACCGTGTAGTGTATTACACACTAGGCTTCATCTAGATATCTAGTATATGATATGACCGCATCAATTAAATAAACAAACACAGGCTAAGTGATATCGAAAAAAGCTCATATTAGATAAAAG
>JAUQYS020000248.1:0-7791 GCA_030587585.2 Candidatus Njordarchaeota archaeon | reverse complement strand
CGCAAAAGAGAAAGCAGTAGATTTTATCCGAGAATGGATCGAGGCAGTGGCTGGAGAAAAAAAATAAGTTCTTTAGGTCTTTTTTTTTCGTTAATAGATGGTGGTTCTGATGAATGAGATAGATAACATTTTGAAGGAAACTTTTGATACTTTTTCTGAAAAAATAGACAAATTAAAAGAATTAGCGGATAAAATTCATAAGAAAAAGAATGAACTTTCTTCTCTACTTAGTAAGTTTCGCTCTATATCGGATGAGCTTTTTAATTTGCCGTTGCAGCTGAGGCGAAGGATAATGCTGTACTATATAGAACAGCATGAACCGATAAGCGAGATTGAGAATAAATTAAAAGATATTGCTCTCAGTCATGCAATGTCAATACATAGATACCTGACAGACGAGATTAGTTCTATTCCCGCTCTTATTAACCCAGCGTTTTTTGCGACGAGAGTTTATGGTTCTTCTACGAGAGAAGAAGCAGAAAAAGAAGCAGAAAAACTTTTTGAAAGACTAAAAACTGTAGTCTCTAGAGATCTAAAAGAATATATAAAAGATACTGTTCTTGATCCGCAAAAATATGGAGATATTGAGGATATTTTCTTCAGATTTAAGACTGGCATAGGTGATGGATGGATCTTGCTACATAAGGGAAATATTGTTTGGGTCGATCTGTATTTTGGTATTGATGAGTTTTTAAAGCATGCGTTGAATCTTCCGTTCGATGAGATACGAGACATAGAAACGATATTGAATCAGAAGATTAAGACTTTTATTTCTGGTCTGGATATTTAATCTCTCATTTTTTTTCGTTTTGGTATGAGGTGATAGGTATGGGTGATGTTGATGATTTTAAGCATAAGCTTGAGCTAAAGAAAGAGGCTCTTGATAGATTTTTTGAGGCTACGAGTAGGCTCGGTGTGGATATTCCTCCGTATGAGAGGAGCTTGGCGTATTTCTTGGCTGCTATTAATGGCGATCCAATGAGATTTCTTGGTGACGTAATATCCAATATCCAGACAATGCAGGCGGAGAAAAAAATTCCTAAACCAGAAGCAAAAGACGAAGACGATGAACTAGCAAGAATAATATCTGAGATGCTATGGGAAAACACTGGCGTACACTTTCTTGATAGTGGTGGTGCCTATGGGCGCCATTGGGAACAAAATCGTCAAATAAAGAGTTTCAAGGATACTCCGCAGGTTTATTTAGATATCTCTAAGCTAGGTGATGGGAGTTTGTGGATAAGTGCATCTATAAATATTTTCTGGTTCCTGTATGAATTTCTTTATATAGACGATTTTTCTCGCAAATTGAATCGTTACTTTGATGAGTTCGCTGAGCGGCCAGAAAATAGGCGTCTTTCTTGGTGGGAGGTCTTAGAAAAATTTACTGCTGAGCTTCAAGAAAAAGGTTTTGAGGGATTGCCGTTTATATTCGTGGAGAGGGACAACACATATAACTTTGATAATTATCTAAGTCAAGGCTTTTACTATGAGATGTATGCAGTACCTGATCGCAGATACGAGCCATGCAAATCATGTGAGTTCGGTATAGACAAAGAAAATTGTAGAGAATGTGCAGCGGAAGGTGATGCTCCAATAATAATCGTGGTGAGTATTCATAATGGTTGTGATATTCGTGGTGGATACACAAAACCAAGATTCTTCTGGCTAGCAGATCCTTATGGTTCTGGTCACCCATACTTTGATTTCTTCGATTCTATGCGTAGAATATTTCTCGATTGTGACTGCGCATATATAACTTTTAGCTGGGATTTTGATGCCTACGGCATGAAGACAGGTGATGGAAAATGGATAGATGATACTTCGAAAGAAGAAATAAAAGAGCATATCAACAAGTATGGGTTGTTTAAATTTTGGGAGATAGACATAAAAAATAAGAGGCTTATATGCAGGAGATGCGGAAAAGAAGTTCGCTTAAGTTTCTGATCTTTTTTTCATATTATTTATGGTGATAGGTATGGCTTATGTGGCTTGGCGAGTTTCTGAGTTTGCTATGTCTAAGTGGTATTGGCGTATCGAGGATCTATGTATTCCTTCTTTTCCTATTGAGCTCTCGGATGAAGAGATTGAATATATCAGGTCTAGCGTATTGTCTGAAGAGACTGAGCCTATTCCAGAGAGCCTTTTCGGGAAAATAAGACAATGCATTGTTGAACACCAGCTGAATCTTTGCTATATTCGTGATGATTATCGAAGTCCTAAAGATGCGTATTGGATGGCCTGGGCACTTCCTAGGTCTGGCCCTATCTTTGTTTCCGAGAAGGAGCGGGACATATATCGCTTATTGAGATTTTTCTTGCAGAGTGAGAGAACTGAGGAGGATTTTATGCAGAAAGAGCCGCCACGGTATCTTTGGTTGAGGCCGTGGATGTATATCACTGATGAGATGAGGCTATTTATCAGAAACAAAAAGCTTATAGCAATATCTCAGTATGATTACTATTCGATAGATGCTGGGAGAAACCTATCCCATTATTTCGGGCTAGAACTATCAGACATATTATCTGATGTTATGGACTATATTGCGCCAATAGTAGAAAAAATTATCAACATAGCAAAGAATGTTATTTCCCGGGTACCATATGATAGTTTTGTTTTGGACATAGGTAAATCTCGCTTTTATCCTGGAGCAACATTCGACAAAAAAGTTTTAACAAAAATAGTGCAAAGTGCTTTTCGAGTCATAGAAATAAACGAGTTCAGCAGACTCACAGATCCATGTCTATTCTCGTGGGATGAGATCGAGAATCTCAATGATGATTCTATTGTCGTAAAAATTAAGACAGAGCGTGGCGTTGTGTCAAAAATTTTAAAAATGTAGCTATTTTTTTAATTATGGTGAGGCCTGATGGAGGAGGAATTTGAGGCAAAAAGACAGTTGGAGGATTTAATTGGTTATGATCCGTTTGATTGGGTTTCTGAATACGAAGAATACAGCGATGAGCTGTATTGATATTTTTTTCGTTTATATGTGGTGAATCCAGATGGATCCAAAGAAAAAGATTCTTGATGAGTTCTTCGAAAAGATGAAGAAAGAGGATATAGATATTCCGCCAGTCTACAAGGCTAATGCGTATATTACTGCGTTTCTTGGTGGAAACCCAGTACGGATAATCGGTGATGGGATTAATGTTGTTCTTACACAAAAAGCAGAACGAGAATATCCCAAACCCAAGGCTCCTGAGAATCTTACGCCGGCCGAAAAACTGCTGATGGAGATGTTTTGGGAAAATACTGGTGCGCATTTTCTGGATAGTGGCGATATTTATGGCAGATGGTGGCAGACAAATAGAGAATATAACGATCTGAGACAAAAACCAGAGTTTTGGGTAGAGGTTGATGAGGACTCGGATGGATTATATTTTGTTTTTGGTCTAGATACATTTCATTACCTAAGAAAGTTTCTTGTGTTGGACGAAACAGCGATTAAACTGAACAAAATGTTTGATGAATTTGCTGAACAGCCGGAAAACAGAGACAAAAGTTGGCTAACCGTAATGGAAAAATTTGCCAGATTTATTCTTGATAATTGGGAAGATGAACCAGAATTCAGCGAGGCATGGGGCCCATACAATTCATATAATGATCCTGATTATTGTTACCTCGATCAAGGCATCCAATATGTGGTTCTTAATAGCGGTAAGGCAGAATCATACATAATTCTTCAGGTGCATAATGGTTGTGATATTCGTGGTGGCTATACGAAGCCAAGAATATTCAAAATAAAAGGAACGGGCGAATATGAGTATCCAATAATAGATCTAATCGACCATTGGGGCGATCTATACTTTGGGTGCGACTGTGTATATGGTCACAGAAGAGGAATCGAAGTGTGGATATATAGGCAAGAAGATGGGGACGAACTGGATGAGTCATCAAGAAATGGGAATGGCTATCCGGTCTTCTGGAGAAAAGAAGATAAACATACAATTATCTGCGAGAGGTGCGGCAAAAAAGTAGAATTTGAAACATACTACCCATAATTTCTGCCATATTTTTTCGTTAATATGTGGTGGTTCTGATGAATGAAAAAGATATTGAAAAAATTGGAAGAAAGAAGCTTTGGAAGGAAGCATATAGCATGGTAAGGCGTGGTAGCATAATACTGCTCGATAAGAAGACATTAGCCGAGGTATACAAATATATGCATGAAAAAACTGGTATGTGCATCGATGACATAAATGTGTTTATCCAAGAAGTCATTAGCATAGCAGTAGGCGACATAATCGCAGAAAATGTCTTAGACGAAAACTTTAGCAAGAAAGTGTATGGAGTGAGGAGCGATGAGTGAAGAAAATATTTGCTGAGTTTTGCTGGATTTTTCTAATTTTTTTCACATAATATTGGTGAAAAAAATGGATAAGAAAAAGCTGGAAAAGATATTAGAAAAACTAAAAGAAGCAAAGGAAAGCTTAGAAAATGAACAAAAATATTTTAGTGAATTCTTTCACGTGGGGGTGGGAATCCCCACCGAACTCTATGATGCAATAAAAATGATTGAAGAAATGTTGTTGCAAGAAAACTCACGAAGAAAATGAAAAATTTTCTAATTTTTTTCGCTAAATAATGGTGAGCAGAATGGGTCTAGATCCAGTTATAAAAGAAATAATAAATGAGGATATCAAGCAGCTAGGCATAGGCATTTCTATTGATGATCTTATGGCGGGGACACAAGTAAATCTGCCAGAAAAGGTAATAAAGCAGTTATCGTCGATACTGTGGGAGTACCGAATATCGTTGCAACATGAGAAGAAGGGCAAAAAGATTTTTCTTAGAGCCAAAGAGTGCTAATCTTTTTCTTTTTTCGGTGAAGCAAAATGGATATTATAGAAATAATATCGGGTCTTCGTTCTTTGTCGCCGAAAAAGAAACTGATGTTGCTTTGTGGAAAATTTGTTTTTCTTAGTCGCTCAGAATTCAGAGCCATAATTTTTGAGGCAAGCAGAAAAGACATTAATACGCATGATCTTGTTTTGGCACTAAACATAGAATCAAAACCAACACCAAACAACAAATCGTGGTTCTACATAGTACATCTCAACACATAATTTTTTCGCATAATATTGGTGAAAAATATGAATCGAAAGATATATATTATCGAGTGGAGCGGAATAGCATACGAGTACACATGGTACGATGAAGAATTGACGCCAGAACTAAAAAGAAAAATAGATGAAAAAGTACAAAAATTACTAAAGGATAACCCAGAAATGATAATTGTCGAAGTAAGAGATGAAGATATAAGGCTTGAGATGATCTAATTTTTTCGCATAATATTGGTGATACAGATGGAAAAAGAAAAAGAAAAAGAAAAAGAAAGTGTAAAGGTAGAAATAGAAGCAATGACGATTTATGATCAGTTAATGGTGGAGAGTGTAAAAGTGAACGATAAAATTGCCGATATACAGAAAGCACAAGAAGCGTTGGGGGATGATGAAAATCTGAAGAAAGCGTTCAAGGAGTTGATACGAGCATTACCAAACAAGATGCATAGATTAGTCATAGAGAAGGACAGTGATGGGTTCAAATTATCTGCGGAGCCCCTATGATCCATTTTTCGCTGATATGCAGATATATCAAAAATTTATTAGGATTTTTTTCAGAAAAGTTTGCCTAACATTGGTGATATAAATGGCGAAAAAGAAAACGAAAATAAAGATAGAACTGCGGGACATAATACACAAAGAACCAGACTACAGAACACCAGAGATTTACACTGAATTATATGTCAATGATGTACTATTAGCGTCAGTGTGGTGTGTATATGTGCCAGAGTATGCTGAAGTCGGAGTACGTTATTCAGACATAAAGGATCTACCAAAGAGGACCAGAAATGCCATGATGGGGGCGCTCTCCAAGCTTTGGGAAGTGCTCCCAGTCAGGAAGATAAAGTTCGTTAAAATATAATTTTTCCATTTTTTTCGCCGATTTTTTGGTCTAATATCGGTGATAAAAATGAAAGAGGAAATTTGTAACGAGTGGGAAGGAAATGTTTTACGATTTAGAAGACCAAAAAACATGTGCTTAGTGGGATTTTTCATACACTATCATGGAGATGATAATCATTTCCCTCAGAGAGCTGTTTTGGTACAAGACAAAAAGATAATTAAGATCATTCCAAGAACCTCCGGTGATGAAATTTTCGATTTAACGATATGGTGTGGATTTTGCATTGAACAAGGAAAAGAATGCGATTTCTGTTTGAGAGGAAAAGGAATTCCACGATGTTTAAAAGAAGATATTTTCTGTTTGGGAGGAAGGGGATATTCACAATGTGTGAATATAGAAGACGATTGCTGATTTAATTTTTTTGTATTTGTTTGTTTTTTTCTTTTTTGCTTAATATTGGTGAGCGGGATGTATAGCGGTTACGAGTGTATAGAATATATTAAAATTATCCAAGAACTCGAAGACATTATTACTGTACTTCTTGACGGCTTGAAGGATGCTGAGTTTTTCTTGGAGAAAATAGAAAAAATCGACAGAACCACAGCACAAAACATCAGAAAAAAACTCGCAACACTAAAACAACTACAAACACAAAACCAATAAATTTTTTCACAAAAAATCACCTAACATTGGTGATATAAATGGCGAAAATAAAAACATTATGGAAATGGTTAGACAGGGCTGGAGAAATATACGATAAGTACTACGATGAGCTAGTGGTCGCTAGCAGTACAGAAAACAAAGAAAAAGAGAAAGAAATCGACAGAGTTTTAGACGAATTTTTGAGCCCCCTCACGATGGGCCTCTTTTGTACTATCGCTGCACAGAATAATATGCGAAATACCAAAAAAGAATGGTTCCATCCGAACTGTGTGATGTGTATGGCACTTTTAGGCGGGTGCATTTGGGCATCCGCCGACAGCGACGAGAAGGGCGAATAAAAATTTTTTCGCCTAACATGAGAGAAAGGTGAAAAAAATGAGAAAAAGGAAAAATATAAAAACAAGAGAAAAAGTCTGGAAAAAAATATATGCGTTGAATGGGATAAAATATGAAAAAATAAGAATATCGAGTGAGATGCTAAAAGCATCTCGTGAGAAGCCCCAGGGAATTCCATGGTATTTTGGTCGGGTTATTTATAAATAATCTTTCTTATTTTGTTTTATTTTTCGCTTTTTTCGCTTGTATGTGGTGGTGGGTATGGGTTTGTGGTCTTTTCGGCCGAAAATAAAAAGAGAGATGGTTGCTGATTTGGAGGAAACATTGAGGATTAATGGTTGGTCTTTGGAGGAGTATATCGCTGGGAAGGCTAATAGTATTGTTCGTCATGTTCGGGAGTTCGTTGAAGATTGGAATGATTTGCCGTTGGAGTACGCATACTCAGATATAGTTTGGCTTTTTGTAGCATTGGAGTTGGTGGATGTTAAGACGGATCGTCTTAAATTGACCTCCTCCCCACACTAAAGTGCGGGGAATCCTAAGGTTCCTCCCCGGGGAGGTTCGGCCACCCTCTACCGAACTCATATCATTGCTCGATAGAGTGGCCTGGGCCAGGCCATCGGCCCGTTAGGGCTATCCCGCCAAATGGCGGGACTCACCCGTATCGTTTTCCTCTTTTCCGCCCTTATGTGCCCGCTCTTTTTTTCTCTTTTTCTTTTTTTGGCGGGCTTCATCATCCTCATATATTCTAGTGCCCTATTTTCTTTTTAAATTTTGCGTTCCCACCACCCAGCCCCCTCCCTCCCAGACCGCATTCATCCCCCAGATGCAATCTGGGGGCTTTCTGCGGTACTCTTTGTAATAAGCTTTCTTAACAGGATA